>JAIRMY010000138.1 GCA_031258335.1 Spirochaetaceae bacterium
AAAGCCGCTTAAAAAATAAATTGTGCGTACTACCTGCTTCCGATATGCGGAAAATAGACAGGGCTGTTCGAATTCATTTGGCGCTGTAGCCAAAAACCATGTAACGGTAGGGCGGCGCCACGCTCCCCGCCCCTCCCCGCTACACCGGACAGTTGCGCGACTCACACCTCCTGATGCTAAACTTGCCCCGCAAATGCCTGAAATTTAACCGCTAAGGCGAATAAGGAAAGAGAAAAATCCTGTATTCTTTCTTCCTTCTGCGACTTCTGCGCCTTAGCGGTTAAAGCAGAGGCACTATAAAAGTAAAATCGCTGACCGTGTCGGGCTTATGCTTTTACAAAAAAAAGCTCTTTTATCACGCCGCCGCGGGACGCTGCTCTTTTTTCAAATTTTGTTACGGGCCGCCATTCTTGACTAGGGGCAAAACCGGCGTAGGGATTCCGCAAGAGTTGGGTTTTGCCGAATTCAAGCAGGGCGAAACTACAGTAATCCTCGCAATCGCTCACCATATACACATAACCGCCGGGCTTAAGTTTTGAGGCAAGCGTATCTGTAAACGGGTATTTCACGAGGCGGCGTTTTTTGTGCCGTTTTTTTTGCCAGGGGTCGGGGAAAAATATGTGAAACCCTTCTATACTGTCATCCGGTATCATTTTTTCAAGCACGGCGGCGGCATCGTGAGCAATGACGCGGACGTTGGCAAGCCGCATATTTTCTATGTTCATCAGCGCCCGCCCCACTCCGGCGCGAAAAACTTCTATCCCTATGTAATTTTTATCGGGATGAGACGCGGCAATTTCCGTCAACGCACCTCCCATACCGAAGCCTATCTCTATGGTAATCGGATTGCCGTTGCCGAAAACCGCGTTAAAGTCGAGGATCTTCTCCTCGAAGGGGAGGCAGTAAATGCCGCTCAAAACGTCAAGCGCCCGCTTCTGCGCCCTGCTTGTACGTCCGCTCCGCAGCACATAACTTTTAATCGAAAATTCCCCATTGTTCACCGGTATAACTCCGCTAGCGTATGGCGGCCATCTTTGTGAGCGCCGAAGTTGAATGGACGCCGTCATGCGCCCACAGCGCCACGCTCAAAATATCGGAACCCAGCCGCAGCGAGGATATGCTGCCTGTCTTTGATTCTAGCTTCACGGAATTGCGGTACGAGCCGTCCGTACTATAGCAGAGAAAATAAGAATCGGGGTATTCCGAATCTATTGTATAGTTTCCGTCCGCTACGGTAAGTTTAGGAAAAGGATAGCGCGGTATCGCCGGAACTTCAAAGCCAAAGACCCGTTCCGTGCGTTCCCCTCCCTTGTCAATCAGTACGGCGCGGTACTGTCCGCTCGGAAAAGCCTCGCCGCCCACCATCGCTATCCTGCGGCTGCCTATCCATGTATTCCCCGCCTCGTCATGACGCACCCATGTTTCCGGCGTGAAAGACCACAAAAGCCCGTCATAATCGTTGTAAAGCCTGAGTTCGGCAAGATCCTCATAACCGTCGTCATCATTTGACAGAACAAAAAAACTCAGCGTGGGAAAGGGCCCCGCGTCGCCTTCGATATAGTTAAGCGCTATCGTAGAAAATTCTATAGCCGGAGCGGAACGCGAACATGATGCAAAAGGCAAAAAAAATACAAAAAAAGAAAGCGCGTAAAAAAGGTATTTTCTCAAAATCTCTATAGCTCCCGCCTATCATTCTTTAAGAAATGATATGAGTTTTTTATACACAGCCGTCCCCTCCGGCGTATCCGTATGAAACTGGTAATTATGATTCAGCGTAACTTCTCCCGCCTCATAAAAAACACTTGTAACAGGAATATTTTTTGATTCAAGCAGGCTGACCATTTCCTTTGCCTCAAAGTCAAACGAATAACTGTTGGCGTCAGTAATAAAAGCGCGCGGAAAATTTTCCGTGATTTTATCGAAAAGGCCGGCGCTTGCTATGAGTCTGCTGTTTATATCGGAAGTATTAAAATAAGCCTGCCCTAATTTTTTTAGAGGCAGCTTCATCGTGTTTTCAGGCGGCGGCTCAAGCCTGAGGAAATCATAAATCGCGCAGAGCATGACCACGCCGCGTATCGTTTCGGCCGGAACAACCCGCTTAAACTGAACGGGTGAAAGCGTGTTCATAAGCGCCATATAATCAGGATTCGTCTGCATCGCGGTAAATTGCCCGGCTATCTGGCCCCCCGCCGAGTCGCCTGAAAAAAATACCTTATCCAGGTTTAACCTGTAAATGTCGTTATGTTCCCTGATGTATGTATACGCTTCTTCAAACTGTTTCACGGGAATCGGGTACTTGCCCTGTTCCGGCGCTATGGCATAGTTTACATTTACCGTTACAAACCCTTCGGTTGCTATCATCGCGTAGTAAAAACTTGTGTCGCCGCCGTCGGAAATATAGGCGCCGCCGTGTATCGCAAAGATTACCGCTTCGCCGCCGGTAAAATTTCTTGGTATGATTATATCCAGAGTCCCGTTTGCGTACGCCGAACCGTAATCCAGTCCGCGTTGTATCGTAACATTTTCCAAATAACGGGCATAATCGGCGGGCGGCGTGTACGGATATTTCTTGAACAGCCAGCGGACAAAGTACACGGCGAGATACGGCGTGAATACCGCCGTCAGAACAACTCCCAAAAGAAGCGCGGCGGTAATTATCAAAATCAGTTTAACAGCCATGGAATTTAACGTAAAACAGGTCAGCCTTTGACCGCCCCCGCTGTAACACTCCTTATAATGTGTTTTTGGCAGAAAAAATAAAAAATGACTACAGGTACGAGCGCCGCGGTTATTACCGCCATCGCATACCCCATGTCTATGGAAGCGTGTCCGCCGAGCAGGTACTGCACCGTTACGGGAATTGTACGGTACGCGGTCCCTATGACAAGGCTGGGCAAGAGATAGTCATTCCAAATCCATACAGTATTCAGTATGGCTACGGTAATTGAAACCGGCGTAAGCATGGGCATCACTACGCTAAAAAAAGCCCGGACAGGCGTACAACCGTCAATTATTGCGGACTCCTCGATGGCAACCGGTACGGACTTGATAAAGCCGGAGTACAAAAATACCGAAGCCCCCGCGCCGAATCCTAAATAAACGAACAGTATGCCGATTGGATTATCAAGATGCAGCCGGTTTGCCGTAAACGTAAGCGGAAACATCACCATTTGAAACGGAACTATCATAGCAAAAGCAAAAGCGAAGTAAAGCAGCCTGCACAAAACGCCGCGACTACGTGTTATGAACCATGCTGTCATACTCGAAAACAGAACTATTAGCGCTGTTGAAAACACGGTAATAAATATGGAAAAACAGGCGGCCTTGAAAAAACCCGCCGCCGCCAATCCATTAGTATAATTGCTTAAACCGGCAAATGATTCCGCGTTTGGAAGCGCAAACGGCGAATTTATAACATCTGGCTTAAATTTAAACGAATTGATAAGAACAAGCAGTATAGGCAACAAAAACAACGCCGATACCGCACAGAGTATAAGCGTCATAACAATACCGGCCATACTCCGCCTTTCATTCCTGCTGCTCGTCAATTTTCCACCTCCCTTTTGCGCGTCATTGATAATTGCGCAAATGATATTAGCGCCGCGATTATAAAAAAGACCACTGCCTTTGCCTGACCCACACCCTCCAAGCCCGGCCTGCCGTAAAACGTGTTGTAGACATCAAGCGCCGCGCCCACAGTTTCCTTGCCGGGAAGCCCTGTGGTAAGGGCAAGATTCTGGTCAAACATCCTGAACGAGTTGGCGGCGGACATGAAAAACGCAATTGTAATAGAGGGCATCACCAGCGGTATCGTGATTTTGGTTAGCGTAGTCCACGCCCCCGCGCCGTCAATCTTTGCCGCTTCAAGTATGTCCGTAGATATGTTTTGTATGCCCGCTATGTAAATTATCATCATGCAGCCTGTGAACTGCCAATTGTTTAAAATAACGAGTCCCCAAAAACCGTATCCGGCGTCTACGGTAATGGCGGCTCCGATGGCGCTTAACGCTCCGTTGATTATGAACCGCAAAATATAACCCAGCACTATGCCGCCTATCAGATTCGGCATAAAAATCAATGTACGGTACAAACTAGTCCCCTTTACGCCACGTGAAAGCATCAACGCGAGCGCAAACGCTATTAAGTTTGTCAGCACGGCGGAAATAACGGTATAGCGCGCTGAAAACCAAAGCGCGTTCAAAAAATCCGTATCGGAAAACGCCCGTACATAGTTATCGAAACCGGTCCTTGTTAAACCGGTAATCGTTAAACCGGTAATGCTCCTGAATTCTGCAAATGATAGAACTATGCCGTAAATGAACGGTACTACTAAAACGGCTATGAAACAGATAAGCGTAGGTCCCGCAAAAACCCAGAAATACTTTTTTAACGATTTTTCCATTTTTTCTCCTAGCTCACAATACCGTGAAAATGGGCGTAGCCGCAACCCGTCCGCCAGCGGGTTTACAGGCGCTCCGCGCTAGCGTACCGAAAGAGCGACATCATTCCTCATTGCCGTCCTGCGGCATCTCCCCCGGGAGCTCGACAGCCGCCGGGCAGCTTCGCGCCCTTGATTGTTGAAAGGAACTGTGGTAAAGTATAGGTGTCTGGAATAAATAACGGACAAAAACCAGTTGAATAATTTTATAGGAGCTTTACGTGCCCTGCGGAAGAAAACGCAAACTTAGGAAAATCGCGACTCATAAACGCAAAAAGAAACTAAGAAAAAATCGCCACAAGAACAAATAGGCCGGTTAACGTCAACTTCCGCTGTGATTGGTAGTCCTTACTGCCGTAGATATTCGGGATTGACGGTGAGCTTTTTTTGCGCGGCGGCGGACATGATATGAATGAAAAAGAATCGCTTTTAGAACATATCAACGGACCACGCGATATAAAAAATTTATCTTTCTCTGAACTCAAAGCCTTGGCCGCGGAGATTCGTCATCTTATTTACAGCACAGTAAACAGGAATGGTGGTCATCTCTCATCGAATCTCGGCGTTGTTGAGCTGACAATCGCGTTGCACCGTGTTTTCAACTCGCCGGAAGACAAAATCATCTGGGATGTCGGACACCAGTGTTACGCGCACAAAATACTTACCGGACGGCGGGATTCTTTTTCTTCCCTGCGCTTGGCGGGCGGAATAAGCGGCTTTCCAAACCGTAACGAAAGCCTTCACGATTCTTTCGGCACGGGGCACGCCTCGACTTCCGTCTCGGCGGCGCTTGGATTTTTAGCGGGAGAGCGGATTTCAGGCGGTAAGAGCCACGCCATCGCCGTACTCGGCGATGGCGCTCTAACAGGCGGCATGGCTTACGAGGCGCTTTCCCATGCGGGGCAGCTCGGCTTGCCGTTAATCGTTGTGCTAAACGACAACCGCATGGCTATAAGCCCAAACGTAGGCGGCCTCTCCAAGTATCTTAGCCGCCTATCCATGAAGGCCAAGTATCAGAATTTCAGACGGTCATTTGATGCAGCGGTAAAAAAAATCCCCGCCGCCGGCGAGCATATTTTTAACGGAATAACACGGCTTAAACGCGCCGTCAAAGCCGTCTTTTACACGGATAATTTTTTTGTCGATCTTGGTTTTGAATATGTAGGCCCTATAAACGGGCATAGCATAGAACATCTTGAAGCGGTGCTCTGCGATGTTCAGAAACTTAACCTTCCGGTAGTGATACACGTCTTGACGCAAAAAGGCAAGGGTTACGAACCCGCCGAGCGGGACCCAAGCGCGTTTCATGCCCTGAGCCCGTCTCCGCCCCAAACGCCCGGCGGCGCTAAATGTGAAAGTTTTACCCGCGTGTTAGGCGGGGCTATGGTTGAGCTTGGCGCAAAAGAGCCGCGCCTTACAGCTCTTACCGCGGCGATGGAACACGGCACGGGTCTTACAGGCTTCCGCAAGGCGTACCCGGAGCGTTTCTTTGACGCCGGTATAGCGGAAGGGCATGTCGTTACATTTGCCGCGGCGCTTGCCGCGCGCGGGCTGCGTCCTGTCGCCGCCGTCTATTCGACTTTTCTACAACGCGCCGTTGACCAGATTATTCACGATGTCGCGTTACAAAATCTGCCCGTAGTATTCGCCATAGACCGCGCCGGTTTTGTTCCGGGGGACGGTGAAACTCATCAGGGGCTTTTCGATATAAGCCTGCTCCGCGCCATCCCAAATATGACCCTGCTCTCTCCCGCCTCCGGTGAAGAGCTAAAAACCATGCTTGATTGGGCGCTACGACTGAACGGGCCGTGCGCGATTCGTTACCCGAAAACATCATCAACGCCTTCTTTCGCCGCGGAAACACCGCTTGAACTAGGGCGCGGCGTTTTTTTAACGGCGGAAACGGCGGAACCAAACACGGCGAAAGCCGGTGTGCTCGTGGCTTTTACAGGCGGGCTTTACCCTTCAATTCAACGCGCCGCCGAGTTGTTACGCGAAAAAAACATACAAGCGGATTTTTACAACCTGCGCTTCCTCAAGCCCGTTGACGAGGATTACCTTGCGGCGCTGCTTGACAGCCATGAAATTGCGGTTTTTGCCGAAGAGGGGGTTAAAAACGGCGGCTTTGGAGAATATGCCGCCGATTTGGCGCTGCGAAAAAAATGCAGGGCGGCTATACTTACGCTGAACGCCGGGGACCGCTATTTTGCGCATGGCAGCCGCGGGGAACTTCTTGCCCGTGCAGGTCTCGATGGCGAAGGGATAGCGGCAAGCATAGCCGCATACCTAAAAACCGTCAAAAAAGTTTGATTTGACGGCGTTTATCGCCTGTATTTGATCCCGCGTGGAGGTTTTTTCGGAGGTTTTATCAATGATGATTTCGTCCATTACCAGCCTTAACACGTTTTGCGTTTCTGTTTTTTCAATGACATTGACTATCAAATACATATACAGTGTTGTTCCGGCGGCATCTTCTGTGGGCGCTTCCGAATCCGTTTCTCCCGCGGGCCTTTCCTGTTGTTCGGCGGTCTCTGGTATACGGCGGGCGAGTATCCATGTTTCCGTGTACTTACGGGCAAAGGGCCAGTCTAACGCGGCGGTGCGTTTCACCATTGTTTCAAAAAAAATCCCGTAAAGTTCATCGGGATTGATTAAAAGGCCGGCGGTCAAACGCCTGTAGACACGTAAAAATACCAGCAACGGAATATCCTGCTCCACGCTGAAGTTAGCCGCCCATTGAAGCAGCGTTTCAAGGTTTGCCGAGGATTGTTCGGCGACAAACACGTAGTATGTGTCAAACTCGTGGATACCTTCAAGCGCCGCGCCGCCCTCGTTGATGTACAGCGTTACCCATTCCGCGAGTTCCGCGCCTTCCGCACGGCCCTGATAGTCGAGTATCTCAACAATGCGCCTCGTCTGCGTGGGGGGAACGGAATACGGCAAAGCTTCACGCTTCTCGACGGATGTGCATGAGAGGAACGCCACGATTGCGGGGAAAATAACAAACTGCCGGGTTGGCATCAGCCCTCAAAAAACTTTTTATGCAGCCCGCGTACGACAGTCCCGGCCTCATCCCCGTCAACGATAAAGCTGATGTTCACCTTGCTTGCCCCCTGAGATACCATCTGAGTCTGTACGCCGAGACTCGAACAGACTCCAAACGCGCTTTCAAGAATCACTGACGAGCGGTTTACGAGACCTATTATTGTTACGATGGCTTTGTTCGTCTTTACCTCGACATGGGCTATGCGTGAAAGATCCCGCTTAACGGCGGCAATGTCATACTCCGTGTCAAGCGTGAGCGATACTGAAACTTCGCTGGTGGCCACCATGTCAACGGAAATCTTATGTTCGGCAAAAGTTGAAAATACTTCCGCCAAGAATCCGTACTGCCCGACCATGCGGCTGGAAACAATGTCCACGAGGGTAACGTTGCTCCGCGTAGTGATTGCCCTCACAGTTTGAGAGCCCGGAGGCAGGGTGGGGCTTATGACGCTGCCTTCGACTTCGGGGTGATACGAATTCTTAACTATGACGGGCGTACACGTCTTGCCGCAGGGCTGCATCGCCCGCGGGTGCAGCACCTGGGAACCGAAAAACGCAAGCTCCGATGCCTCCTCGTAGGTTACCGCCCTGACAAGCCGGGCATTGGGGACTATACGCGGGTCGGCGGTGAGTATCCCGTCAACATCCTTCCAAACCTGGGCTTCCTCGGCTTTGCAAGCGGAGGCTATCATGGTCGCGCTCAAATCCGAGCCGCCGCGCCCCAGCGTGGTAATAACTCCGTTTGCATCTTTGGCTATGAAACCGGTAACGACGGGGACCACGCCGCCCTCAACAAGCGGGAGCAGGGCACGGGGTATAGCCTCCCAGCTTTCCGGAAGAAGCTCCGCGCGGGTAAAGTTGGAATCCGAGATAAAACCGGCGTCCCATGAGTCAACGGCGCGGGCATTAATCCCTATAGCCGAGAAATAACGGGCTGCTACACGCACGGACAGCCTTTCGCCAAACGAGACAAGGTAGTCGCGGGTTTTCGCCGTCAACTCCTTGATCAGGGAAATGCCGGAAAGCAGGCTTGCAAGCTCGCTTAACAGTTCCCTAAGCTCCGGCGTAAACATTTTAGACAGCCCGAGTTTTTGCAGTGCAAAAAGATGAGTCGCGCTTATCTTTTCCAGGGAAGTTTCAACGGAGACCGGCCCCTCGCTCATCGCTTTTTCCGCGGCTTCGATAAGATGGTCGGTGGTATCGCCCATAGCCGAGAGCACTACGACGGGTTTTCTGTTGAGCCGGTTCCGTACAATTTCAGCGACATGGCGGATGCGGGCGGCGTCAGCCACCGAACTTCCGCCAAACTTCATTACGAGCATCAGCCGTCAACTTCCAAGCGGTTTCTCTTCTTTGAACTCTGACGCCGGCGCGTTGCATAGCGGGCAAGCCGCGGGCGGTTCATCGCCTTCGTGTACATAGCCGCAAATTACGCAAACCCATTTCTTCATAAGTTTTGCCTCCATAAAAAATTTATTCCCCCCATTACCTTAACATAACTACAATATCCTGCCGATTCCAACGCTGGGCTATGTCAAGGGGGCTGTCTCCCGAAGTGTTTCGGATGAGTTTTTCAGCGCCCAATTCAATGAGCAGGGATACTATCGCCGCAGGGCTCACGCGGGCGGCATAGTGCAGGACGGTATTTCCTTCGCTGTCGCGGACGTTTATTGCTCTGCCGCCGAACACGGCGCGCACCGCGTCGCGGTTACCCGTACCCAGCGTTATCTCAACCGGTGTCTTGCCGTCCCGGGCGGCGGAAAACACGTCCGCCCCTCCGTTTGCAAGGAATTTTGCCGCATCCCAGTTGCCGCGGTCAACGGCGTAGCGCAGGGCGGTTCTCCCTTCCCTGTCCACCGCGCCGGTCTTTCCCAGCCAGCCGGCTATCATCTCTATATCGGATTCCGGCATATTGTAGGACAGAGCTATATGCAGAGGGGTGCGCCCTTCATCATCGGTTTGGTCCCGCCCTTTGGCAAGGAGGCTGAGCATCATACGCGGCGATGTTTTTAACGCGGCGGTGAGCGGACTTTCACCATCGGCGTTCTTGGCGTGAATCTGCGCGTTCTTGTCCAGCAGAATCCCGACTAAATCGCTGCGTTCTTCTTCTACCGCTACCAACAGCGGGGTGTCGCCGCTGTTGTTTCTTGCCAAAACATCGGCGCCGCTCCCAATCAGGTGCTCCGCGGAGCGGAACGAACCTTTCAGTACGGCTTCCATCAACGGCGTGTTTCCTTCTTTGTCCCTGACTTCGGTATCCGCCTTCCGGCTTACAAGGAGGGTTTCCATGCCGAATACCCCCAGCCGTACCGCGTCGTGAAGCGGCGTTTTACCGTACAGGTTGTATGCGTTGATGTCGATTTTCGCGTTTACCAGGGCATCCGCGGCGGTGGCGGCGTTCCAGCGTACCGCGGTATGAAGCGCTGTATTACCCAGCGCATCCCTGCTCGCTATGGAAGCCCCGGCCTTGAGCAGGGCATCAACCGTAGAGGCAGAATCTATCTTTACCGCGATAAAAAGCGGCGTTTCGCCTGTAACGTTGGCCGCCTCAAGAGAAGCGCCTTTGCCGGCTATCACCGCAATAGCGGAATCGAGTTTCCATTGAGTAGCATAGTGGAGTATAGTATTTCCAAGCCCGTCCCTTTCGGTAAGAACTACAGGCGTCAACATCCATTCGAGTATTCCGTTCTGCGAATGCGGCGAATACAGCGTGAGGTAGACAGGGCTTTCGCCTTTGGCGTTTTGAGCGAATACATCAGCGCCGCGTGTTATCAACAGAGCGCCCACGGCAGCCTCGTTTTGCCGGACTGCCACGTGAAGGGCTGTATCACCCTCCAGATTGCGGGCGTTTACCGGCGCGTTCCTGTCGAGTATACGCTGTATGACTTCAGCATCCGCGTTGGCCGCGGCCGCCGCGATGAGCGGCGTGTTTCCGTTGTTATCGCTCCGTAAGACCGTTTCGTTGTTGATGAGGAGGTAGAGAACATCCCTGCTGCCGCCCATAGCCAGACCGAACGGTGTTTTACCCTCGTTGGTTATGGCAAAGATGTCCGCGTTAAACTTCAGAAGCAGCGGCAATAGGGATACGCGGTTTTCTTCTACGGCGATGTACAGCGGTGTTTTTCCTTCGCCGTTGTGAATAGAAACATCGGCACCGTTTTTCAGCAACGTTTCTACAATTTCGGGACTGCGGTTCAACTTGATGATGATATGCAGCGGGGAATCTCCGCGTAAATCACGGAGATTCGGGCTCGCGTTAAAGCTAAAGAGTATATCAAGGGCGGCCTTGTGCGCGTCAGTGGGCATGGACATATGCATGACGGTATTTCCCTGTCCGTCCTGTATGTTTACATTTGCGCCGTGTTCAAGCAACGCCCTCATTATAGCCAAATCACCTATGGGTGCGGTTTCATGCAGCGGGGTAACTCCGGCCGTATTCTTGATGTTCGGGTCCGCCCTGTGATCGAGCAGGTAGTAAGTAAACCCGCGGTACCTCTCCTTGACGGCGTAGTGCAGAGCGGAGTTCCCATCAGATGCGCGCTGGTTGAAGTTCAAGGTCTGCACTACCGGCGCAAAGTATAAGAAAAACGGGTCGGAGGAAAAACCGCCAGCCTGTATCAATATTTCCGCAGTCGTGGCATGCGTCCGTGAGTTCCGCTGTAAGAAAGCATAGTCCAGCGCCGTACGTCCGGCCTTATCCCGTTTGTTTACAAGCTGCTGTTCCAGAGCAAAGCCCGCGGCGTTCAATACCGTTGTAACGGCGGCTGGATTACCGGCTTCCGCCGCTAGATGTAGTATAGTCCGGCCTTCCCCATCCGTTGACAGAATAGATTCTTCGGTAAGGATGGCGCGCAGGAAGGCATCGTTCATAGAAACGATGGCTGTTACCGCGGGAGACTGCCCGCCCGGCGCATAGTGGTGTATGAAAGCGTTGTTTTTTACCAGAATGCGGGCAGTTTCGCTGTCCAAAAGTTCCGCGCTTATATTGAGTGGCGTATATCCGGCATTATCCCCCGCATCGGCGGCGGCGCCAAGCCTGATAAAGAAATCCGCAAGTTCGTCGTTGCGCTCCGTGGCGGCAAAATGAACGGCGTTTCTCCCCTGCGCGTCAACGGTATCCGGCGCGTTAAGCGAAACAAAGGCCGTCCGCGCCTCGTCTATATTCCCCGTCTTGATCAGGGCAACTATACGCTCAATCGGGGGAAGCGTAACCTCTTCCACGACTGCGCTTTTTTCTTCAACGGGCTCGGGTTCGGGTTCGCTCTTGATCTGTTTGGCCCCGCCTGAGAAAACATAGGCCGGGAAAAACAGAAACAAAATGCAAAAAATGCCGAAAAAAATGAGACGTTGTTTGACGGCGGCGGTCTTGCGCACAAGAGACCCGCATTTTTTGTTCATCATTTGCACAGAAAAAGCCCCTATTTGGATTATCGACAGAAAAAAGCGTATATTGAAGGGAAATACCAGCGGGACGCTAGCGCGGTTACCGCCCCTTGGCCTCTGCGCCGCCTTGACAAGCCCCGCCGCCCCACGCTATATTATCACAATGGACGTAACGGCTAGTCTTACAGGCATCAATTTCCCGGCAGACTCCCAGCCGCCGGGCGACTCACTGTTCACTCGCCGTAAAGTTGAATCGCCCGGCAGACTTCCCAGCCGCCGGGCGGCTTCACTGTTCATTATTCACTGTTAGCCCCCCCCCCCCCCACTTTGTAAAGAATAAAAACCGGTTTTATA
>JAIRMY010000034.1 GCA_031258335.1 Spirochaetaceae bacterium
GTCGGCAATATACTCGAAGCGGCGGAGGCTTCCGGCGTTAAGGTACGCTGGGATCTTGTTTACGATGATGCTGCCGCCTATGACGACGGCGCGGATGTTCTGGATGAAGCGGACGGAGACAGGGCGGGGGCGGGCAGGCAGATAGTAATACTCCCAACCGGCGCGGGTAAATCGCTCTGCTTCCAACTGCCGGCCATGCTGCTGGACGGCCCCACGCTTGTTATTTATCCTATTCTTTCACTGATGGCCGACCAGGAACGCCGCCTGATGGAAAAAAATTTCTCGCCTGTGACACTGCGCGGAGGCCAGAGTGCCGGGGAACGCGCCGCCATAATGGAAAAGCTGGCAAAGGGAGAGAGCCGCTTCATAATCGCCAATCCCGAAGTGCTTTTGACGGAGAATATGCTACAAAGGCTCCCTGAAATAGGCATAGTCCACATAGTAATCGACGAGGCGCACTGTGTAAGCGAATGGGGCGAAAGTTTCAGGCCAAGCTATCTTGAAATAGGCAGGATAATAGCCTCCGCCAACGCGCCGCTCGTTACGGCGTTTACCGCCACAGCCTCCGCGCCGGTGCTGGAAAAGATAAACCGCTATATCTTTGGCTCGGCGGGCGCTCATCAGATAGTAGGCAACCCTGACCGCTCAAACATAGCTTACTCGGCGCAGGGCGCTATACTTCGCGACATCGCAGTCCGCGATCTGCTTGCCGCCCACGCCCGCCCCGCCATAGTGTTCTGTTCGTCGCGGCACGGCACGGAAAATCTTGCCCGGTATCTGCGAAACACCGAGGGCGATGTCCGGTTTTACCACGCGGGACTTGAACGCGCCGAAAAAACCGAGGTTGAAAAATGGTTCTTTTCCAGCGACGACGGTACGCTTGTCGCAACCTGCGCCTACGGTATGGGCGTTGACAAGGCGAACATACGCACCGTGATACACCGCGACTGCCCGCCCTCAGTCGAGGCCTACCTGCAAGAATCGGGCAGGGCAGGACGGGATGGCGCTTTTTCACGCGCCTTTCTGCTCTGGGGTCCGGACGACGAGTCCGCTCTGGGGCGGGCAAAAACCGGCGCGGACAGAATGCGCCTTTCCAGCCTTTTTGAGTACGCCCGAGACGCATCCCGTTGCAGGCGGGAACAGCTTTTGACGCTGTTGAACTATGAAGGCGGCGGCGAAAAACCCGAAACCGAATGCTGCGATGTATGCGCGAAAACTGCCCGAACGGATTTACGTGAAGAAGCCCCGCTAACCGGATTTTTTCGCCGGAACAAACGCTGTTACACGCTAGAAGAAGCATCCGGCATACTCGCTGCCCACGGTACTGGCGGACATTTCCCCGCGGACTCGCCGTCATGGACGCAAAATGACGCAAAACGCGCGGTAAGCGCCCTCGTAAAGTTGGAGAGGCTCAAACGTCTTAAGTTTTTCCCATGGAAGAACAAGATAGGGTAGGGGGTAGGAGAGGGGCGCTGGCGGGGCATTCAAAGTTTCAGAACATTTTCCACAAAATCAAATCTGCGAAAAATCGCGGCAAGACTGCGTCCATCTAGGTTATCAAGAGATTCATCGTCAAAATATCGTTTAAGCCATAACAGTAAATGTTGTTCTGCCTCATAATAAATATCATCGCGATTATTGTCAAAATACTCTTTGATTTCAGCAAAATTAACGTGCGTTATTTTTTCAACAGTAATGGAAAAATGTTTTAATAAAAGCGCGCCGATGATTGCCGCAATTACATAGTGGCTATACCGGCGCTGCGCCTGAATCTCCTCATCGAATGAAACCTTTTTTCGATAATTATCACACATACGAAAAATTAAAACGGCGATTATCATTTGAGATGCGTTTAGGTTTTTAAAAATATCATCGTAATAATTATTAAAAAATTCACTCTTTTTATATTTTGCAAGATGTGGTTTTTTTCGCCAGATGGCAAAAACAGCTTCGGCGGCTACAGATGAAGGAATGATTTCTGTATTTGTCTGATTATCTCTTTTACGTTTGTATGAAACCCCTAAATCTTTTGCCCCCTGTTCCAAAAAACGTTGTTTTTCATCATTAGACTTCAAATCCCTAAAATCAACGGGATTTTGGCTGTTTGTCGCGCGGGTAATCCCTTCAATAACGCTTTCATCTTCTTCAACAGCATAGAGGCGCAAAAGAACGGTTGTATCTGAAAAATCAATTTCGGTATTATCTTTTAACGCCTGATGTATCGTTTTACAGGTTTGTCCGCCGTTAATAATTTGTAAACTTTGAACCTGCACTTTCCAATCTTCTTTTTGCAGGGCATTGTATTTAAAATCAGAACAAATCATTGTAATGCCGTTATTGTAAAAGAAAAAATTGGAACGCTTTGAGTCATCGAGCAATGTATCACGAATTGCTTTATTAACGGCATTTATTCCAAGATATTTACGGATATTCTTATCCAATAAACCGTCGCCGTATTTGTCGAGTATTCTTGCAATTTCTTTTACGGATACTCTGCCGAGGATTACCTCCTTGTAATTAAAATCCTCTTTAATTGCCACGCCGGTTAAATTAAGTGTTTCATCAATTTTATCGTGCTTGTTCACATATCGGACAATATCTTGGTGGTTAAAATATACGAATTCAACCTGCTTTAGACTGGAAAATTCATTGTCAATGTGATTCTGCGCGTCTTGATTCCATTTTAACCCGTTATTGATTAACACAAAAGTAACATACGGTATAACCCCATCGGCAATAAAAGATCGTATTTCATCTACTATTACACGGCTTTTATCATTTAACTGCATCTGTCTGTTAGGATCGAAAATATTATTTATTGTATTAACAGATTTTTCCACCGCATTAGCCGGGAAATTATTTTCTTTTTCCAAATCCCGCGTGTATTTTGCTTGGAAAAGCACTACATTGAGTATTCCTTCGCCCGACTGGACAATATACGCCGCATCGAATCCTCCGTCATTTCCTCCATCAGTAAGATACTGCGCCGCCTCGGCTATATCAATATCCAGATATGCCGCCACTCCAAGCAGCAAAAACGCAAAAGACTTCCGCCTTTCGACATCATGACCAAAATCCAAGAAAAATGAGGCGTTTTCCTCAATGACTTTGCCGACTCGCTGGTCAATAATCTGTTTTACAATATCCATTACAACAATTATACGAAAAAGGTTTTTGTGGTTCAACTGGAAAAACAAGATGGGGCAAGACAGGGTTCTTCTCCACCCTTGACAGTTAATGCCCGCATAGAGAGAATGGAACAGTGAGCGGAGCGTATCCGCCGGTAAACTGAATGGACTATGACGCTAAAACCGCCGCCAGTAAGACGCGGCATTTTCGTACATCTGAGATGTTTTACCTTGTCTCGTTTTTTGCCATTCTCATTGCCACAGGAACCTTACTACTGTTATTACCGGGGGCGAGTCTGCAAAGCGGCGGGTTGCAGCCCATTGACGCGGCGTTCATAGCGACGAGCGCCGTTTGTGTTACAGGGCTGACCACCATCCCCGTTTCATCGTTCGGCACGGCAGGGCAAGTGGTCATCCTCTGCCTCATCCAAATCGGGGCGCTTGGCATCATCAGCTTTTCCTCGATACTCGTAGCCATGCCGGGTCACAGGTTCTCTATAGGTTCCCGCAACACGATACAGGGCTTCTACCTCAACGGTATCGAATACAACCCACGGCGTATAGTCCGCAGCATCGTGCTGTTGACGCTGGCCATCGAAACCGCCGGAATTCTTATTCTCAGCATCCTGTTCGCCAACGCCGGGGCCAGCCGCCCCATCTATACGGGGATCTTCCACGGAATCTCCGCCTTTTGCAACGCGGGGATTTCGCTCTACGATGACAGCCTCGTCTCATTTCGGTGCAATAACCCGTTGCTGCTGGTTACAGGTACGTTAATCACCGCCGGAGGCATGGGGTTTCTCGTGCTGCACGACCTCTTCCGCGTCGCGTTCAAAAAAAAGCGGAGGTTGAGTTACCACAGTCTCGTTGTCCTCTGGATGTCTTTCTTTCTCACCGCCGGAAGCGCCCTCGTTTACGTTCTCTTTGAATCTCGCCATGCGTACACCGGGCTGGACCTCTGGTCAACGGTCAACAACGCTGTCTTCCACGCGGTTACCGCGCGTACCGCCGGGTTTCAGGCCTTTCCCCAGACGGACTTCACCGGGGCATCCCGTCTTTTGACCGGCATCCTCATGTTCATAGGCGGCGCGCCGGGTTCGGTTTCGGGTGGGCTCAAGGTTACGACGGTCTTCGTTATCGCCGCGGTCATGATGCGCCGCCCAGATTCAGAGGGCGATATCCGTGTGCGCCGTCACCGCCTGTCCGCGGAAACGATCAACCGCGCCGTAGTCTACTTTCTTAAAGCCGTGTTCCTGCTCTTTCTCTGCGTCTTTGCGCTCACCGTCACGGAACTACGAAACGCCGCGTCATTCGAGCAGATAGTATTCGAGACTGTCTCAGCGTTTGCCACGGCGGGACTCACGCTGGACTTCACCCCGTTGTTGACCCGTGCCGGGAAGGTGGTCATCATCGCCGCGATGTTCGCGGGACGGGTAGGACTCATCACGCTGGCCTTTCCTTCCGCACGGCACAAAAACTATGCTATAACATATAGCGAGGGAGAATTGTTGATATGAAACAGGTGTCCATACTCGGCTTGTCGCACTTTGGAAAAAGCGTTCTCGAAGAACTTATCCGCCTCAACGTAGAGGTTTTTATCATGGACAAAGACCGCGCGCGCATAGACCAGTACAAAGACCTCGCGTCCGGCTCGGTCGTCATAGACGTGCTCAACGTTGAGAACCTGCGCAAGGTGCTCCCCGAATCCACCGATGCCGTCGTCATCGACACGGGCGACAGTATCGAGGCCTCGATACTTGCGGCAAGCTACTGCGCGAAACTCCACATCAAGACCATCATCGTCAAGGCGGAAACCGAGTCCCACGGCGAAATCCTAGAACTCGTCGGCGCGACGCAGGTCGTCTTCCCGAACAAAGAGGCCGCCAAAAGAGTGAGTCCGCTGCTCCTCTCGTCCGTGCTGTTGAACTATCTCCCGGTCAGCGGCAAACTCGTCATCGCAGAGTTAGCCGTCCCGGACTCTATGATAGGCAAAACCATCATGCAGGTCGAACTCCGCCAAAAATACGGACTCAACCTGATATCCGTCCGCGCCCCGGATGCGGAATTCGGCGAGTTCAAGCCCTCATACATCTTCCAAAAAGACGACATAGGCCTTTTCTCCGGCACCGACGAGGCGCTGGGCGCGTTCGCCGGTTACATCATCAAGGAACAAAAACGCAACGCCATCCAAGCCCAGATATTCAGGCTGTTTCACCGGAAGGGCAAGGGCAAAACCTAGGGTCATGGTAGTCCGCTGCCACTTTATTAGCCTTTATATTGACTCAGGGGCAGTACATAAGACGCGCCGCCTCTGTTGACAATTTCCGTATTCATACGATACACGTCTCTAAATGTTTTAGCCGTGAGCGTTTTTTCCGGAGTTCCAT
>JAIRMY010000147.1 GCA_031258335.1 Spirochaetaceae bacterium
ACAACCCCTCTTTGCTGACAGGCGGCAGCAGTATTCCAACGTGGGAGGCGTTTTCAGCCTGCGCCAGGCGGAACAGTTCCGCTTCGCCGTGTATAAAATCAATTTCTAGATTTTCTAAAAGCGGCTCTATGTCCACTGCGGCAAATTTACCGCCCAAATACTCCACAACAAAGCATTTTCCGCCTGAAACTATGCCGCAACGGTTTCCCGGCGCACTTACGCCGGAGACCAGGCGGCTAAGTTCCTCTGTCCCGGCGGTCTCCCGCATAGAAAAACCGCGCAAAGCGGACAAGCGTTTAAGTATTTTGTCCGTTTCGGCGTTAAAAACAAGGCGGTGTATAGGCTCAAAGACTATTGCCGGGTCGTGAAGGTTTACCACTTCCACCAGAGCGTAACGCGCCGGATGCCGGTCTATGTCCGTTTCACCGGCGTGGGCGGCCTTGTACTCATCCCATACGGCCTTTGCCGCGCCCAAAGAATGGTTTCCATCGCCCACGGCAAAGATGAAGGGCTTTTCAATGCCGTAGCGGTTTATTGAAGCCCGCGACAGATGTTCAAAAATATCCCCGATAATTGCCCAGTCGTTATTCCGGTACAGGAACCGGCAACGGACGTTTCCGCTTCCATTCATCAGCGGGGTATCGTACACCACAGGGGCCTTAGTCAGCATCTTTCCCAGCATAGGCATGAGGAGATTTTTGTCATCGTCTATAAAAAGCATTATATGCGGCAGGTCAAGCGCGGCGTTGCGCCGGATTTCTATACGCGGCGGCAGACGTT
This sequence comes from Spirochaetaceae bacterium, assembly GCA_031258335.1. GTDB lineage: Bacteria > Spirochaetota > Spirochaetia > Treponematales > Breznakiellaceae > JAIRMY01. The sequence goes on from JAIRMY010000147.1 coordinate 781, forward strand.
CCGGCACCGTGGCTTCCGTCGCCCGCACTATGGTTTCCGCTCCGGAATGCCAGTCGTACATTTCCAAATCTATGGAAAGTATCAGACCGCTCCTTACTCCATGTGCCGTTGTCCGTTCAACAAAAGCCCCGGCCTGACGCGGAGGGTTAAAAACCGCGTCGTCCTTATACATATTCTTTAGATAGAGGCGCATCGTTTCGTGTATACGCCTTATCCGCTCCGCCCTGTCATCCCGGTCCAGGTAAACTTCGGGATAGATAAGGTAAAGCGTGGACGGCTCCTCGCCCACAAAAGCCGCCGCCTTCTCCCAGTACGCCGGGTCCTGAGTGAATTGGTCGCAGGCTATTACCGCCCATTTTTGCTGATCTATTCTTTTCGCGGGCAATAGTATTTTCGGTATCTTTATCCCTGCATTGGCAAGCAGGCTATTTGTTTCTGTCATAACTCATATTACCAGCCCAAAATCCCCTCATCAACCCCGCTAGTACCTGCTGTGCAAATTCTGCGCAATGGCGCGGCACAAGCCGCGCCAGCGGCCTGCGCGGGAGTTTTTTAGTATTCGTTTTTGCCTCCGCTTCTGCCGTGTGTTTTTTTTATCAGTTTACGCCGTATAGATTTGTTTTTCCGGTTGAGCACGGTTGACGGTTTTTCGTAATACTCCCGTTTTTTATATTCACGGATGATGCCTTCTTTTTCTACCAGACGCTTAAAGCGTTTAATCGCTTTTTCTAACGGTTCGCTGTCATCAACAACGATATTTGCCAAACAAAATCACCTCCTTCCCAAATAGAGTCAACATGAGTGAATCGTATAACAACTACGGCGGCAGGTCAATATGCCATGTCAAGCCACAATTAAGCGATGAAACAGAACGCGGCGCACTGTTCCTACGCCGGCGGATGGTGGACCGGCGTTAGAGGGCGGGAGCCGCGTATGCAAACCGCTTTTTTCGGCCCCGAAGGCAGAAGCCGAAGTTTGTTTTGGGTATGCTGCCGCGTAGCGGACTTAAAACCCGCTGGCGGGTTTTAAGGTTTACGGGTATATTTTTTATGCGGTTCAAAAATGGCAAAACCTGGAGTATACGAAAAAAATATGCGGGCGCTGCGGCGGTTTTTCCCCGGCTTGGAACGGATAATTTCCGGGGCGGAGGATGAGTCCGGACTCGTTGTAGAAATGGCGGCTTCAGGCGTTCCTACAGCGCGGCTTAACGGCGTCTACCTGCACTCGGCCCGAGACCCGGTACGGGAGGCGCAGCGGCTTGTCGCAAGAGGCGGCGCGGGCGCGGAACTCGTAGTCCTCTTGGGGTTCGGACTCGGCTACGCGGTAGAGGCAGCCTTGGCGCTTTCGCCGCAGCCCGCGCTCGTTGTGATAGAGAAGAGTCCGGGCATACTCCGCGCCGCGCTTCAATGCCGCGACCTGTCCGGCTTTTTTGACAAGCGTCTTGTCTTTGTCCTGAATGACGACCCCGCTCCTGTTATTTCGGCTTTTCGGGTAGCGCCGGAAAAAACCGCGCTGATACGGAATCCCGCATTGACCGCCGCGGACGGCGAATTTTATCGCGAGGTTGAGCATCATATCGAAAATTGGCGTACCAAAGACATGGTGAACGAGGCGACCTTGCGCCGTTTTGGTAAACGCTGGGTAAAGAATCAGGCGGCAAACCTCAGAGCCATACGCGACCTGCCCGGCGTGGAACTCCTTTCCGGTCTCTTTGACTTTCCCGTACTGCTCGTAGCGGCGGGACCTTCGCTGGATAGGATAACGGGAAAGCTAAAAGCCCTTGTCGGCCGTTGTATAGTTGTGGCGGTGGATACCGCGTTGCGTTTTCTTGAAAAAGAGGGGGTAAGGCCTGATTTTGCCGTCTCGGTCGACCCGCAGTTCTGGAACTTCCGCCACCTTGACCGCTGCCTCTCATCAAAGACTATCCTCATAACCGAGTCCGCCGTGTACCCCGGCGTTCTCCGCGAAAGGCGGGGCGGCGGGGCGGCGTTTCTCTGCGGTTCGCTCTATCCCTTGGGTTCTTTTATCGAGGCGAGGGCGAGCGGCAAGGGGCGTTTGGGTGCTGGCGGTTCGGTTGCGAGTACCGCGTGGGACTTTGCCGCCCTCCTTGTCCGTAACGCCGCCGCCCCGGCTATCTTCATAGCCGGTCTTGACCTGGCGTTTCCCGGTTTTGCCACGCACTACAAGGGGGCGTTTTTTGAAGAAAACGCCCATGTTACGGCAAACCGCTTCCTCCCTGCCGAAACGAAGTCTTTCCACGCCCAGAGGGGCGGCGCTCCGTTTTTTGCCAAATCCGCGGATGGAAATCCCGTCTTGACGGATAAACGGCTCAGTTTATACGCCTCATGGTTTGAAAATCGGCTAAAAAGCGCGAAAAATTACCATAATTCGAGGCTTTCAGGGGATGGGCTCGCCATCAACGGGTTAGAAACAATATGTATTGACGATATTTTAGCCCTTCCCATATGCCGCCCCGCGATTGAAGACAGGATTGAACGGGTAATGAGCGGCATTTTTGAAAAGTGGAACGATGAGGATGCCCGTAAGACGCGGGCAGAGCGTTATGAAGCGGCGTATTCCGCCCTCGTTACCGGACTCGAAGAGGCGTTGAGCGCGGCGCGTTCCGTTTTACGTTGTATAAGCGCGTTTCGGCGTTCAGGCGGCGGGGGCATATACGACGGAGAGCTGCTCCAAAGGATAGAGGCGGCAAACGCCGTTCTGTTCCAAAGCGAGGTAAAAGCCGTAGCGGGTTTTCTGCTTCCGACGGCTGCCGAGCCGCCTCCTCACGACATGGACGGTTTTATCTCCCTCACGGCAAAGACCTACGGAGATTTTGCGGAAAGCCTTGCCTTTACGCTGTCGGCGCTGTCCGATGCGGGTCGCCTCTTGGACGCTTGACTCTGTTTTTTTTTTCGAAGATAATGAGACGTATACGCGGTGGATGTAGCTCAGGGGTAGAGTCCGAGATTGTGGATCTCGTTGTCGCGGGTTCAAAGCCCGTCATCCACCCAGCAAGGTTGACAAAATATATCGATTTTGTTAGAATAAATAATACGAGGTTTTTATGGCGGTACCACGGGCTAAAACATCGAAGGCAAGGACAAGGAGGCGGCAGCGTATAAATATGCGGCTTGACGCTCCGTTTACTGTTGAGTGTTCCAGTTGCGGAAACAAGGTTTTGCTGCACAGGGTTTGTCCTAAATGCGGTTTTTACCGCGGAAAACAGATAATTGAACCTAAAGGTTAGGTTTACCGGCGGGCGGCGTATCCGCGCAGTCTAGCGGTCATTAAGGAGTTTTACTATGACAGATGCAGAAGTATACGAAAAGATAAAAAAACTTATAGTCGATAAATTGCACGTTGACGAGGCAAAAATCACTCCCGAAGCGTCTTTTAGACAGGATCTTGGGGCGGATAGCCTGGATACTTACGAACTGGTTTACGCCATCGAAGAAGAATTGGGGATAAAAATTCCCGATGAAAAGGCAAACGAGTTCGAGACGGTCAAAGACGCTTTTGAATTTATAAAATCAGAGCAAAAGTAAAATGTCGGTTCCCGGTCTTCCGGTAATCAGCGTTGAGCGGAAGAAAGCGCTTTACGCTTTCGAGCGTAGTGTTGGGATAAAATTTAGAGACATTGAGGCGTTGCACCTTGCCTTCATGCACCGTTCAGTTTCCAACGAGATTCATTCAAAAACCAATAACGAAAGGCTTGAATTTCTTGGCGACGCGATACTGGGCGCTGTTACTGCAAGTTTGCTATACAACAATTTGTCCGAAAGCAACGAAGGCGAGCTTGCCAAGATAAAATCTGTCGTGGTTTCCGAGGAAACCTTGTCCGGTATTGCCCGGGAGCTACAGATAGATACCATGATGGTGCTTGGAAGGGGCGAGGAGTTATCCGGCGGCAGGGATAAAAAAGCCCTGCTTGCCGATGCTCTGGAAGCGTTGTTCGGCGCTCTTTACCTTGATTCCGGCTTCAAAAAGGCCTATGCCTTTGTAAGCCGTTGCATAGCCCCTGAAATTTCAAAGGTACGGGAAAACCGGGGCATAGAGGACTATAAATCGCGCCTGCAAGAAATCTGCCAGCGTAAATTCAAGGCATACCCAAGCTATAAACTTGCCAAACACTCAGGTCCGGAACACGAGCGTTACTTTTGGGTCGAGGTAACCTGCGGTGGCAGAACCTTTGGACCAGGTACGGGTAAAAACAAAAAACATGCCGAGCAGGAAGCCGCCCGTATCGCGCTGGCCGAGATGTAGTATCCAGAATATGCCGGATTACAATATGGTAAGGGAGAGCGAGATAATCTTTTACAGTCATGTATTTCCTCCTGCTATTTTTCGCTCCTCCAGCGCCTTCCAGACGCGATCCTTGAACGATTCCTTTGAAAACCGCAAGGCATGGGCTGTAAAGGCTTCGCGGTTGGAAAAACCCGTCTCGATTTTTTCAAAATGCCTTATCGCCGCGGAAAGAGACTCCGCGTTCTGTTCGTCAAAGAAAATCCCGGTAACGCCTTCTTTTACCGTTTCAAGGGAACCGCCCTTGCGGTACGCTATCACCGGGCAGCCCGCCGCCGCCGCCTCGATAGGCACAAGCCCCATGTCCTCGACCCCGGGAAAGAGCCACGCCCTGGCTTCCGACAAAAGCCGCTCCGCCTC
>JAIRMY010000196.1 GCA_031258335.1 Spirochaetaceae bacterium
CAATCCGCGAAAAGTTGGGGTTACTGGTGGAGAAATCCGACGAAACCACTCTCGCCGATGGGGTAAAGATCCCCAGCCGGATAACGGAATATGTGGATATCCGTTGGAAAAACCGGAAGACTGCCTGCGAAGCGGTGGTTCTCCCCGATGAGGAAGATGTCCTAATGGGCGCATACCCTCTGGAAGGACTGGATTTGATGATACATCCTAGAACACAGGAGGTCGTCGGCGCACACGGCGACAAGGTACGCAATGTGGTTAAGTAAGCCACGTCAATATGCGGACATCTTTGTCCATCGTAATTGCTGCCTTGCCCGACATGATGCTTGACAAAAAAATCCCCGCCGCTATACTATGCCTGTGTATGGATAATTGTACCGTGAGCCGTCTTATCACCTCCACCCGCTGGAATTTCAATGACCGCGCGTCTTGTACTGCGGGGGCTGAATGAATGTCAAAGTCCTTGTTGTTCCTGGCCTTGTTGCATCTGCCCTTATCGTTGGTATACTCACAGGATATTTTTTCGGAAATAGACTCAATCGTATCAGATATGGAGCAGAACTTGAATCAATTAGAGCGGAACAACTCAGAACTAATGAACAATATCAACAGCTTAGAGCTAACTATAACAGAGAAAGAGAACTTAATAACAGAATCAGAACGATTATTACAGGCAGTACAGAACTCTTACAATCAAATGACCTCACAATTTCTGGACTCAAAGGCCAATTATCTAGCCTTAGAGCGAAGATACAAGAACTTAAAACTGTATTTGATAATTTTACCGCCGGCGGCGCTGCTGACAGGGGCGGGGGTAATGTGGCTCTTAACGCGCTAGACTGACAAGACATGACGATAAACGAAAACCTTGACGAAATGGCGGCGGTTCTTGCTGAAACGAGCGACAAGTCGCTTATTATCGATTTTTTTAACTGCCTTTTCACGCCCGCGGAATTAACCGACATAGAGGCGCGGTGGGCGCTGATAAAGGCGCTGAACAAAAAAACGCCGCAACGGACCATAGCCAAAGATTTGGGACTTTCGCTCTGTAAAATTACACGGGGTTCAAAAGAGTTGCAAAAGCCGGATTCGGCCTTTGCCAAAATGCTGGAAAAACTAGAGGTTTCATAATCAGGATGGCCGCAAAAAAATCACGCCGTCTATACATCATAGGCGCGGGTTTCGCCGGACGGACGCTGGCAAACGAGATACGCGGTAAGGCGGTGTTCGGCGAGGTTGTCGCGTTTTTAGACGACGACCGTGAAAAGATAGGGCGGAGTGTAGACGGCATTCCCGTTTTGGGGCCTATTCGTGATGTAGCCCGGCTTTTGCGCCGTAAAAGCGCCGATGAAGCCGTCATCGCCATGCCCGGAGTTTCTGGCAATTACCTGCGGGAACTGTACGGGATACTTAAAAAGGCGGGTTTTGAGCGCATACGCATACTGCCCGGCATCTCCCAGATTATCGAAGGCGATGCCCACCTGATACAGACCCGGTCTATAAACCCGCAAGATCTGTTGGGACGCACTCAGGTTGCGATAAATTTAAAGGAAAGCCTGGCGTACCTCCGCGGGAAGCGCGTACTTGTTACCGGCGCGGGCGGTTCCATAGGCGGAGAGTTATGCCGCCAACTGCTTTCAGGCGGAGTCGAGCGGCTGTACCTCTTTGGGCACGGTGAGAATTCCATCTATCAGATAGACAGGGAACTGCGCATACTGCGGGATGAAGGGGTAGGCGAGAAGACATCGCTCGTACCCGTGATAGGCGACCTGAAAGACCGGGCATACATGGATTACATAATAGGCAGGCTTAAGGCGGATGCGGTTTTTCATACCGCCGCGTACAAACACGTTCCGCTGATGGAAGAAAATCCCGTGGGGGTAATAGAGAATAACTTTTTGGGGACCGACAACCTGCTGGGTGCCGCGCAAAAGCATGGGGTAAAGCGTTTTGTGCTGGTAAGCACGGACAAGGCTGTGGAGCCTGTGTCGATTTACGGAGTTTCCAAGTATCTCTGCGAGCGGCTTGTGCTTAACGCGGCACGGTCCGCGCCGGCGGGGCAGCCTGAAAATTTTATGGTCGTGCGTTTTGGCAACGTTCTGGGTTCACGCGGTTCCATAGTGCCGCTCTTTCAGGAGCAGATTGAGAAGGGGGGGCCTGTTACCATCACGCATCCCGACATGAAGCGCTGGTTTATGACTATACCAGAGGCCTGTTCCCTCGTGCTCAAGGCGGGGGGAGTTGGCGAAAACGGGGCGCTGTACCTGCTCGATATGGGGGAGCCGGTATTGATACGCGACATAGCCGAGCAGATGATACGCTTTTACGGCTATGAGCCTGAAATTGACATTAAAGTAGAAACGGTGGGGCTGCGTCCCGGGGAAAGGCTGGGCGAGAATCTATGGGCGGACTCTGAAAAGCCGGTTGACACCCGGTATGCGAGAATAAAAAAAATTGAAACGTGGCAGGCGTTCACGCCGGAGATAGACATAGCCGCGTTGAAAGAAAAACTCCTGCCTATATGCCGCTTAGACGCGGCGAATCCTGAAATCTATCGCGATGCCCGGCTTCTCCGCGCCATACTACGCGAAGCCGTCCCTACACTTTTGAAGTATGACGATGGTCAGGGCGAATGACTCAAATCCCCTGTCTGCGAGGGATTGACAGACCGCCTGTAAGCGCCTAATATGATTTCAATTTACTGGAGGTCAG
>JAIRMY010000210.1 GCA_031258335.1 Spirochaetaceae bacterium
TTGCCCCTCCCCCCCCCCGCAGTCACTTCATTAAAAACTGTGTCAAAGGAGACATTTTGTTCATCATCGCGCGGGCCTATGAATTTAGGGATATAGTATCTTCCCAATTTTTCATTGAAAAATTTTTTGAACGAAGCGTTTATACGCCATAATTGCCTTTTTACGCCAAGTCGATTCAAGGTAAGCGCGTCGAATATGAACGCCAAAAGGGGTGATAAGTAAAAACGCCCCTCTACCCAAGGCGAATCTTTTATTGAATAGTCGTACGAAAAAACTCTAGCTACTCTCTTCCGCGTAAAATAATCTTCAAAAGACCAGTCATTGCTGACGCCAAACGACAAAATCGTGTCTGTTTTTTCGATACACCGTTTTGGCAAAACATATCCGCCGTCAGATTCGTGTCCTATACGGGTCAAATCATCCAATTCTATGGGGCGGCATTTTTTATAATCGAACATCTTTAACTCCTTTACAAACCGCCCTGATGCGGCGGACACCCTGGGACGAGGACTGTTCCTTCTCTATCTTGAAGCCGCCTATCGCGCCGGTGCGCTCGACGTGCGGGCCGCCGCAGACCTCGCGGGAGAAAACGCCGCCTGAGGCCTCGTCCCCTATCGTGTACACTTTTACCTCCGCCTCGTACTTTTCGCCGAACAGCGCCATAGCCCCCGCCGCCTTTGCATCCTCAAGGCTCATTACCGTCATGCTCACAGGTAAATCCCGCTTTATCTGTTCGTTTACGACAGCCTCAACCTGCGCGATCTCGCCGGCGGTCATGGGCGCGGGGTGCGAAAAGTCGAACCTCATCCGTTCGGCGGTAATATTCGAGCCTTTTTGCGTGATGTGGGGGCCGAGGACAATTTGCAGAGCCCTTTGTAGCAAGTGGGTGGCGGTATGGTACTTTGTCGTTATCTCGCTGTTGTCCACGAGTCCGCCCTTGAAAACCTGCTCCCCTCCGGCACGTGAAAGTTCCTGATGTTTTTTATACGCCTCGTCAAACTCGGCGCGGTTCACGGATAATCCGGATTCACGAGCCAATTCCTCGGTCAACTCTATTGGAAAGCCGTAGGTATCGTACAATTTGAACGCCAAACGCCCGGACATGACCTTTTTCGGGTCTTTCAGTAGGTTGGGCAGGAGTTTTTCAAACTCTTTTTCGCCTTTTTGCAGCGTTTCGCCGAAACGGTCTTCTTCCTTGTTCAGTTCTTCCAGGATAAAGGCGCGGTTTTCGAGCAATTCAGGGTAAGGCGCGGAGAATTCCTCGATGACAACACCGGCTAACCCTGAGAGAAAGCGTCCCGTCCCGCCCAATTTTCTCGCGTGGCGCACGGCGCGCCTTATCAGGCGGCGCAGCACATAACCCGCACCGGCATTAGACGGCGTTACCGCTTTGGGGTCGCCGAGTATGAACGTGGAAGCCCGTATATGGTCGGCGATTATCCGCACGGAGCGGTTGAGTTCCTCGCCTGAGCCGTATTTATAACCCGACGCCTTTTCAATGGCGGATATTATCGGGACAAAAATGTCCGTCTCGTACACCGATTTCTTGCCCGAAAGTATGGTTACCGTGCGCTCAACGCCCATGCCTGTATCTACGCATTTGCGGTCAAGCGGAATGTACTTGCCCAGGGCATCCTTGTTGAACTGCATGAACACGTCGTTCCATATCTCAAGCCATTTGCCACAGCCGCAGCCCGGCGCACAGTCCGGCCCGCAGGGTTCATGCCCCATATCGATGAACATCTCCGAGTCGGGTCCGCAGGGTCCGGTCTCTCCGGCGGGACCCCACCAGTTGTCAGCGCGCGGCCTGTAGCTTATTCTCTCCTCTCTGAAGCCGAGTTTGCGCCACACATCGGCAGACTCGTCATCGGGCGGAATCACGGCGGAATCGTTAGTCTCACCGGCAAATACTGTAACGCCAAGCGATTCATGCGGAATGCCAAGCCATTCTGGGGAGGTGAGGAATTCATAACTCATCCTGATAGCCTCATCCTTGAAGTAGTCGCCGAGCGACCAGTTGCCGAGCATCTCAAAGAATGTAAGATGGCTAAAATCACCTACGGAGTCTATGTCGCCTGTGCGTATGCATTTCTGCACGTCAACGAGCCGCTTCCCCGCGGGATGTTCTTCACCGAGGAGGTAAGGCACAAGCGGATGCATACCCGCCGTGGTAAACAGCACGGTGGGGTCATTGTCCGGCAGCAACGACTTACCCTGTATCAGCGCGTGTCCCTTGGACTTGAAAAATTCTATGTATTTTTGGCGTAATTCATTTGCGTTCATAACGGTACTCTACAAAAATTTTGCCTTGTTGTGAAGTCCGCCGCGCAGTCATGCCTACAGCGTTACATAGAACACGCTGCCCGCGCCCTCCGAAGACGCGCTTATAGTCCCTCCGTGGGCGCGGATTATGGCGGCGGCTATGGCAAGCCCTATGCCGGCCCCTCCGGTGTCACGGCTGCGGGATTCGTCTTCGCGGTAAAAGCGCTCAAAGATGCGGGATAGCCCGCTTTCCGTTATGCCTATCCCTGTGTCCGCCACGCTTACACGCCATTTCCCCTCAAACTTCGCTATGCTGACGGTAACGCTCCCCGCTTCCGTGTACTTCAGAGCGTTAGACAAGAGGTTGATGAATACCTGCTTTAGCCGGTCATAATCGGCGTTGATCGGGCTGGGAGGCAGGTTGAGCCTCAACGCTACGCCTTTTTCCGCCGCCGCGCCCATGAATTGTTCCGCCGTAGCCCGCAGCAGTTTGGCAAGGTCGAAATCCGTCTTGTTCAGCGTAAGAGTCTCCCATTCGAGACCGGTGAGCGTGTTGAGGTCCTGCACGAGGGCTGTGAGCCTCGTGATTTCTTCATGGCAGCTTACTAGATGTTCCCTGTCCGCCGTGTACACGCCGTCTATCATCGCTTCGATGTTCCCTTGCAGGCAGGTGAGCGGAGTGCGTATCTCGTGGGCGATGTCGGCGGTGAGCCGTTTCTGGCGGCGTTCCGCCTCTTCCAATTCCGAGGCGAGCCTGTTGATAGACCGCGACAAGGCGGCAAGCTCCCGCGTCTTATAGCCGTCTGGTATCCTGATTGGCGCGTCCCGATTGGAGACACCTCCCGCCGTATGCGCGTCCGCTATCATACGGGCGGCTTCGCCGGCTTGGTTTACGGGTCGGGCTATGGCGCCGGAAATCACCGTAGAGACCGCCGCGCCGAGCAGCGTGAATATGATCCCGGCTATCGTTAAGAGGCGGTTTATCGAATCGAGGAATTCCGTCTCTGTCTCGCTGTAGAAATACGGGCCGTAGCTCTCTATCACAACCGCGCCGGCTGCCATGCCGTTGTACAGAATAGGGTAGCGCTGTTTTTGCATCCCGCCCTTCACGCCGAACTGGGTTTTCATGCGCGAAGTTATGTCGTCTATCACGGAACGGCACTGGCTCATATCGCAGACACGGGCGTTCCACACCGCCTCTCCCTGTCCGTCCTCCACGCTCACTATATAGCCTTCATGGACAAAGTACATCCCTATAGTCTCGACCGCCGGGACGTTGAAACCGCGCGTCATGGGGTTGTACAATTCACTCATCGCGCGGACTATCTCGCCGCTTTTTTCACTGATGTTTTCCCGTATAAGCGCGTTAAACGTTACGCGGGTAAACAGGTTTATCGCTATGGCGAGAATGACGAGCGCCGCGGCGACGAACAGCGTGTATGTAAGGGCAAGACGGTTTCGCAGGCTGATTGTAAATGGATAGAGGCGTGGGAGCGCTCTTTTCATTCCTTCATTTTCCACTTTCCACTGCCCATTTTCAATTCCCCTACGGGGGGGGGGGGGCAGTAGGAATATATAGAGGAGTTTGTCGAGTCCTGGTGTAAAGTTGACACAAGAGGAGAAAAAAATGAGGCGCGGGTTCTTTAGTGTTACTTTTTCCATGAGGCGACGCGGTCTCATTAGGTCATTTCGAAAGGTTTCTCCTATTTTCTCCTTTCACGAGCTTTCGTGACGCAATGTCAGTCACCTTTTTGCGGGATAGCAACGTGTTACGAATCCCCGGATAAGCCGGCAAGCCTCCGGTACTCGTCCATCGTTTTGACCCGCTTCAGGATTTCAGCCACCACCGCCCAGTACTTTACTGGGACGTAAGCGCCTATTTCGACTTCGGCGTAGAGTGCGCGGGCGAGCGGTTTGTTTTCGACTATGGGGACACCCAACTCGGCGGCAAGGCGCTTGATGCGGAGGGCAAGGTCGTCCTCGCCTTTTACAAGGACGCGCGGCCCTTCAAGGTTGCGGTTGTACTGGAGCGCGACGGCAAAGTGGGTCGGGTTTGTTATCACGACATCGGCTTTGGGGAGTTCCTCGCGTATTTTGACGGCAAGGAGCTCCTGCATACGCCGACGGAGGCGCGCTTTGATGCGCGGGTCACCTTCGTCCTGCCTGCGTTCCTCTATGACATCCTGCCGCGACATCTTGAGGGATTCGCGGAATTGCGAGCGCTGGAACATATAGTCCGGTATGGACAGGAGCAACAGGAGCAGCGCGGTAAAAATTAAAAGCCTTATGGCAAGGCTCGCGACTGTTGTTACCGATAAATACAGTTCCGCGCTCTGTAAATTGGCAAGTTTTTCTATGTCGGAGCGGATTAAAAAGAACGCGATGCCGCCTACTATCGCCATCTTGACTATGGACTTGAAAAAGTTGAACAGGCTGTTCGTGGAAAACAGAGTTTTCTGAAAGTACGCGCCAAAATTCGGGATGACGCGCTCGAATTTGAAGCCCAGCGGCTTTGTGGTAAACATCAAGCCTACCTGAATTATGTTGGAAAACAGAGCGGCGGCAAGCGCGATGCCGAGCAGGGGGAGGGCAAGCCGGGCAAAGTACGACAAAAACACCCCAAAAACTATCCTGTCTCTGCCCGGATCCAGTTCCACCGCCCTGGAAAAAAAGAATTTTACCATGTCCATGCAGTTACGCAGCAGATACGGGGCCAAAAATAAAATCGCAAGCGCCGGAAACAGAAGCCCTATCGCTCCTATGAGTTCCTGACTCTTTGCTACGCGGCCATCTTCCTCACGCGCCTTCCGTATTCTGGTCTCGGTCGGCTCCTCGGTACGCCCCTCGTCCTCGGCGGCGAACCACTGCAAGTCAATGAAGAACGGCGGAGGTTCGCGGCACGGGACGTTTCGCGCCGTATACGCGGCGTACAACGGGGACGGTCGGGTTAATTCATCTATTATAGGCATATTTTTTACCTATATTAATTTTGTCTGAATATGGCAATGCCTTTATATAGTTTTCCATAAACTGCCAGTCAGGACTGCCGGTTTTGTCAACAGGAAGCGCAATAGTATTATTAATAAATTTTATTTTTTGTATAGGCCGGTTATAACTATATTTGTTTTTTATCATAATATTGATAATAGTGACAATGAATAATGCGCGGTAAACATTTAGCGAGCCGTTTCGTAATACTAATATATTTTGACTCGCCGCAAAATCGTGTTCCTGCCATAAGGCATTAAACGTTCCAACCATACTGACGGTTATGCATTTTCCCTTATTTACTTTGCCGACTGACACAAATGCTTGTAGTCCGTTATTGTTTTCTGTTCTTCCGATAAACGGGACATTTCCCCGTTCCAGAGATCCCAAGTCGGAAGAAGCGGCTATTGATAACGTAAAGAGATCGTCTATTTTAAACTGCCTCCATTCAGTAATATCAAGAGGCAGTGTTTTTTTTTCAATTTTTGTTTCAATCCGTGAATAGTCAAGAAGTGAATTGATATAAGCTTCCATATAGTTCCAGTCCGGCTTGCTATCATTGTTCACTGGAAGTCTAATATATTCTTTAATATATTTTTCTATTGATACTTTACGTCCATATCTGTATCTGTATCGTTCTTTATTTAGCAGTGTTGCAAGAAATAAATAAATAGGTATACTCTCTCTATCAGTTAATTTTAACGCATAGACGCTGTCTCCAATGTAACTATCTTTAGTATGCACATGAACACAACCGGATGTCCCTGAACGGGCAACACTAAGAAAAGGAGAGGAAACAAATGTATGTTTTTTATCATTTATGAACGAGCCATCCATATATCCGATAATTCCATTATTCGTTTCCCCGCTTTGTATACAAGGGATATTTCCTTGATTTTCAAACATTTCTTCTTTTGTAATACCTTTGCCGCGAAGGAAACAAAAAAAATCACTCAGTTGAAATTTCTGCCAGGAAAAAACATTAATCATTGCAACATCCACTTTTCACCAAATACGCCAGATAATTATTGACCGTTTCCTGAAAATCATCTTGTGTCAACACGGAATAATCCGTTTCCATATACGCCTCGCAAAGCCATTCATCGTCCCATTTGACGGCTTTTTTTACACTCAATCCCCCTTTGGTTTCCCGTTCCCGATAGAGTCTAAGCCATTCGTCTTCTATGCCGCGCCACTTGTTAAACTTGTCTATACGCCCTAGTTTCTTTGCTTTCACAAAACCATCGTCTTTGTAATAGCCGAAAAACGTTGTTTTGGTTGTGTCATGCGGCTTGTGCGCCTCCCACACCATAACGCAGACATTCACGCTGGCGTTGTTGGAATAGAATATATCGTCAGGCATGGAAAAAACGGCTTTTAACGTATGTTTTTTGAATAAGCGTTCCCGCACATCTTTAAATTTGGTGCCGATAGCGCAGACAATAGGCACTACCACGACGCCCGTCCCGCCTGTCGTTAGTATGTCTAGCATATGTTCGACAAATTCAAGTTCGCTTTTTGTCTGTGCGTATGGAGGATTGATAAGGCCGACATTAATATTTTTTGCTTTAATCTCATCGGTCAAAGCGTTATCGAAACAATTTCCAAAAATAATGTTTGATTTTCCGTCTCCACGTATTATCATGTTTGCGATAGCGAGTGTGTAGATTTCGTCCTGACTTTCGATGCCAAACAAAGCATTGTTACGGATTCTTTCTATGTCCTTATCGCTTGCGTTCTTGAACATTTTGCTCATCGCGGTAACAAGAAAGGTCCCCGATCCGCAGCATATATCGACGATTCTGCTGTTTTTGTTGACCTCCGCCAAGTCGCACATAAACTCCGTCAAATGCTGCGGGGTTAAAACAATCCCCAAACCGCTGCCGTCTCCGCCTGAATACTTTACAAACTCATGATAGAAAATACCTAACGCGTCAATCGTATTATCCGCGAAGTCCATCATCGGTTTTACCTTTTTTTCAAGTTCTTCGATATACCAGCCTAACGAATTATAATGTCCCAATGGAATACTTTTTATACCGGTATTGCGTCCGATAATCTTAAACCGGTTTTTTATATCCTCTATCTTTTCTTTTCTGATGTCGCTTTCCTTTAACACATTGTTGATGGCGTCCTGAAGCCGGTTTAACAGGGAATTAAAAGAAATTAGTTTAGGGTATTCGGCGATAAAGTCTTTGTCATTTAAGGCAATGAGTATTCCGGCGATAAACACCGGCTTTTCACGTTCCGTTACGGCAAGCTCCCGCAGGGCGTTGTGCATTTCAAGGGCAAGCCCCTGTATTTCCTCGATAGAGACGGCTTTTTTTACCGCTTCGCCCGACACAAGACGCAGATAATTTTCCGGCTCGTAAATAATATCGCGGGCTTTTTTCAATTCAACATATTCATCCTGCCCCTTTTGCCAATAATAAGCGTTTGCTTTCATTGTATCTTTTTTCGTGCCTGACACGGCGAGGGCGATTACATTATAGTCATCTTTTAGAAACTTCGCGTAATACAACGCGCCATCAACGGCATAATTTTTGGGGCGGTCTAATTTTTCTGATATATGTTTGGAAACCGTTTTTTTACATTCCATTACCATAATTGTTTGCGGGTTTTTGTTGAACGTAATGATATATTCAGGTTTTGCCTTCCCGCCGCCTCCCTGTGAGTAGTCGTCACGCGCGCACACATCGGGTTTGCCTCCCGCTCTTTTCAGCGCCTTTTCCAGTTTGGCCGCTTGATTAACATCTCCCTCTGGAAAACAAAAACCGAAGTTGTTTTCACCCAAAACGCATTTCATTTCCCGCAATACGATTGATAGGGTGTATTGTTCAATAGACATGATAAACCTCAGTGCCACAATCGTATCGTGAATTTCGAGCGCTGTCTAGCTTGACCATTTTCGTAAGCTCACGAAAATGGTCGTCCGTTTTTACTAAACATAAATTATCCAACTATCCCGCCTCCAACCTCAATGTATAAATCCTGCAAAGAACGGAAGCCGCTTTCCAGTACGCGCCCCAGCGCCTCGACCATGAAAGGCAGAGTCGCCATGATAAGGATGAACGCTACGCCTATGGATATGGGGAAACCTTCGGAAAGTATGTTTATCTGAGGGGCTGCCTTGGAGATAAGCCCCGTGGCAAGCGAGGTGAGAAACAGCGTTCCGAGAATCGGCATACTTATCACGACGGCGTTGAGAAAGAGGCGGGTAAGTCCGCCCGCGAGCATGGCCGTAACGTTTTCGCGTCCGTTTACGAGTTCTACAACGTTTAACGATTTTATCGAAGCGGCAAAACCGCCTAGAAACAAATCATGCAAGCCGCCCATCATTAGGAATGTTAGGAGCGCGACAAGGTTGAGGAACTGCCCCAACAGCGGGTTTTCCATCTGGGCAAGCGGGTCAAAGGTTTCCGATGCGCCAAACCCCATTTGCAGCGAAAAAAACTGCCCGGCGCTGGAAGCCGCGGCCAAAACTATCGTGATAAAAAAACCTATTATTATCCCGATTATGCCTTCGCCTACAAGCAGCAACGCGTTTCCAAGGCTGAAAACCCCGCCCGTCATGCCGGGTAGGAGCGCCCAGCCCGCATCGCCTGACGCGGACGGAAACACAGCAAAGGCGGCGAACAGAGCCAGCGATACCTTAGCCGTCTGCGGGATGGATTCCGATGAAAAGAGCGGCGCGGTCTCTATCATCGCTATAGCGCGGACAAAGAAAAGCAAAAACAACGGCGCCTTTTGCAGCAATTCGTCAAACACTACGACAACCCCGTATAAAATAGTCAGGGGAAGTTTTATGCGGAAAGCGTTTTTGTGAACGAAAAAAAGCAGCGGCGGTCTGCCATCGCAATAGTCTTACAGCCATCTCCCCTCCCCTTTCTACTGTACCGTAAAAATGCCTTTGTGTCCAGCCCACTAATGGCAGCAATTTTACCTTTATGAGGCGGGGGAAGACAGTACCAAAGGTTGCTCCCAAGTCTGCGGTGCAGACTTGGGCCCGGTAGAAGCAGATGACACGGCAGCCAACGCCTCCACCGACTGACACGGGAGTCAAGCAAAAAGCGTTTCTTCATAAAATGCGCTAATGCGTTTCCCCTCTTTAACTAATACAGTAAACTATGTTATAATATCTTATGCAAAATGACGAAGCAACTTCAAACGAAGATAAAACCATAGTTGACTGGCACGAGCGCTATTCGGTCGGCATCCCAAAAATCGATGAACAGCATAGAGAACTCTTGCGGCTTACCAACGAACTTTACGCCGCCTGTCTGAATGACGATGCCGAAGCCAAAGAACAGTTCAAAAATACTATCGGTTCTCTTGTCCACTATGTTTCGGAGCATTTTAGCGCGGAAGAACGGCTACTTCAGCGTGTAAACTACCCAAAATACGCGGAACACAAGGCTCAGCACGAAAGTTTTGTAAAAAAAATGCTGGAACAGGTATCGAGTTTTAGGGAAGGAAAGAGTTTTGTTCCCAATAACTTTGTCCGCTACCTTAGGGACTGGACGCTGGGACACATAGCCGTATCGGATAAACAGTACGCCGACTATATATTTGCGTTAAAGCGGGAAGGAAAACTCTGACGAGGCGTTTCTGGGCCGACAGGGATCGAACCTGTGCATACCGGAGCCAAAACCCGGTGGCTTACCTCTTGCCTACGGCCCAATGAAAAAAATCAAAAATACCGGCACACCTGCCGTCAGTCCGCATCTATCTCTTGAAAGTTGCCGGAGTTGTATTTATCCAATATGCTGTTCTGTATCTCCGTCCTGAACTCAATGTTTATAGGATGCGCGACATCCTTGTATTCGCCCGTTTTGTTTTTCCGGCTCGGCATCGCGATAAAAAGCCCGTCCTTACCTTCTATAATCTTTACATTGTGAACAACAAAGCAGTCGTCAAAAGTAATGGTTACATAGGCCCTTAGTTTACCCTCGCCATTAGCCTTTCTAATTCTAATATCAGTCAACCGCATAACGTACTCCTCTCCTGCAAAAACTCCCCGCCTATATTATTATTACCCAAAAAAACCGATTAAGACAAGCCCCTTGCCTCCACATGGCAAACCGCTTGATTTTATACGCATTACGAGGCATTTTCAATAGTATACTGGAATTACTAAACGCCAACGTTTATCATAAATCAAGGAGAAAACTATGAAAAAATTAGGAATTGCCGGAGCAATTGCGGTGTTTTGTTCTGCGGCGCTATTCGCTCAGAACTACAAGGATGGGTTCTATTTTGCCCAAGATGCGGATTATGTCAACAATCAGAAGAATCAGGTGCTTGTTGAGGTAAGTGGAGGCAAAATTGTTTCCGCCGCGTGGAATATTTTGAGCCTTAACGCGGGGACTAAGGACCTTAAAACCATCGCCGCTTCGGGCGCCGTGCCTGCCGCGGCTACGTGGGCGACTCAGGCAGCCGCGGTGGAGCAGAGCCTTGTTTCGAGTCAGAGTACCAAGGCGGTTGCCGTACCCGGTGGCCCCTCCAATGCGAAACCCTTCTTTGACCTTGCAGCCAAGGCGTTGAAGGCCAAGCCCGTGGCTAAGGGCGGCTATAAGGACGGCTGGTACTATGCCGAAGCCGACGAGGCGGATTCGTACCACACCAAAAACTACGCCCTTGTCACTGTGGTAAACGGAACCATCGTGGACATACTCTGGAACGGAATACTAGTGGGTATGCCCGCCAGCGTGAATCCTTCCAAAATGATCACATCCCGCGCCAAAGGCTATCCCATGAAGGATGCAAAGAAGATGTGGCATGAACAGTCCAATCTCTTCACCGCCGCGTTGGTCAAAGCCCAGAATCCCGACAGCATAAAGCTCAAGGCAAATAACACGCCTGACGGGATTTCCGGTGTAACTATACAGGTCAAGGGTTATCTCGGCATCGTAAAGCAGGCTCTTGCCGCGGCAAAATAAACGTACCGTAACAGGAGTTTTTATGGGAAACGGGAATAATATCCTCATTATCGGGGGCGGCTATGGGGGAATTGCCGCCGCCAAAAAACTGGCAAAGAAGTACAAACACAACAGCGATGTTACAATCACTCTTGTAGACAGACATCCTTTTCATACCCTGATGACGGAACTTCATGAAGTTGCCGGACATAGGGTTGAACCCGATTCGGTGCGGGTTCCTTATGCCAAAATATTCGGCGCGTCTAAAGTCAAGGTGGTGCTTGATACCATCGTTTCCATTGATTTTGAACGGAAACAGGCGCGGTCTGCCGTAAGAGTCTATGATTACGACTATCTAATTCTGGGCAGCGGCGCGGAACCGGAATTCTTCGGTATTCCGGGAATAAAAGAAAATTCCTTTACCCTCTGGTCTTTCGATGACGCGATGAAGCTCCGGTATCATATTGACAATATTTTCGAGAAGGCAGTGGCCGAACAGGACCGCGTTAAACGTCAGAAGATGCTTACCTTTGTCGTGGCCGGCGGCGGCTTTACGGGTATTGAAATGGCCGGAGAACTTCTTGAGTGGCGTGATGTCATGTGCGCCAAATGGCAGATAACCAAAAACGAAGTACATATTGTAGTCGTGGAAGCCCTGCCAAACATTCTGCCTATGCTGGAAGAGGACTTGAGGGAGAAGGTCGTCTACTACATGAAGCGCCACGGCGCTGAATTGCTGGTTAGTACGCCTATCGTAGGAAGCGAACCGGGAGTGGTCAAGCTCAAAGACGGCTCAGTCATGGAAACAAGCACCTTCATTTGGACCGCCGGTGTTACGGGCTGCGCCTTTGCCGAGACTCTGGATCTTGCCAAGGGGCCATTTGGGAGGGATCTTGAAAATTCCGGGGACGGCCCCCCCAAACGTAACCGCAAGGGACGGCTCCTCGTTACCGATGAAATCCGCTCGGTGGATCATCCTAACGTATTCCCGGTGGGAGATAACCTCTGGTTTATCGAAAATGAAAAGCCCCTGCCCCAAATTGTGGAAACCGCCGTACAGACCGGTGAGACCGCGGCGCACAACGTCATTGCGGACATAGAGGGACAAGAGGCGAAAAAATTCAAATCTAACTACCACGGGTTCATGGTTTCCGTGGGCGGTAAGTTTGCCGTCTCCAACGCCATGGGTATTAACCTTTCGGGGTTCTTCGCCATGGCGATGAAGCATATTGTAAACCTTCACTATCTTATCGGGGTCGCCGGATTCAACCAGTGTTGGGAGTATATCAAACATGAGTTTTTGGATATGCGGCAGGGGCGTTCCTTTGTCCGCGGCTTTGGGGCGTACAAAACCAGGGGATACTGGTTGCTTCCCATACGGCTTTGGCTGGGGCTCATGTGGGTCTTTGAAGGGATCAACAAGATAGGCGAAGGCTGGCTTTCCTGGGCCCAGGGCAGCAAATCCGGCTGGATGTTTTCTTCCGGCGTAACACAGGCCGGAGCGGAAGTTACGGCGGCTGAAGATCTCTTTGGCGGCGGCGGAGAGGATCTTTTTGGAAGCGCCGACTATGCCGCGAGCGATCTCTTCGGCAGTGCCGCCGATGCAACGAGCGATCTTTTCGGCAGCGCCGCCGAGTCGGTTTCAAGCGCCGCGGTGGATACGGTAAGCGCCGCATCGGGAGTGGCGACGGGCGCATTCGAGGGAGTCTGGGATTTGAGTAAATCCATTTTTGATACCAATGGAGTGGTGGCAACATGGTTCAGGACTACCTTCATGGATAACATGGCCGCGTACATTCCCTTCCAGGGTTTCCAACTAATGGTCGTCATGACGGAAATTCTCATAGGTTTGGCGATGATAGGCGGTCTCTTTACCTGGTGGGCGGCGGCGGTTTCTATAGTCATGTGCCTGGTATTCACTCTTTCGGGGATGTTCGCGTGGAATCAGGTTTGGTTCCTGTTTGCCGGATTCCTCATGCTCGGCGGCGGTGGAAGGGCTTTCGGGCTGGACTGCTGGGTGGTTCCACTTTTCAAGAAATGGTGGAACGGAACAAGATTTGCCCGCCGGCGTCACTGGTATCTCGACGGGCCGTCAAAGTAAGCGTCTAAAAACTCGTGACCTCTTACTGGAATGATTTTCCCGGAATACCGGAGGCCTTGGAAAGGGTCTCCGGTATTATGCAAGATGTATCGGCCTCAGAAAATCCGGTTATTTCTGACGGATTGACCGCTCTCTTTAACGGGGACAGTAAACTGCTCAGGCCCGGTTTATTCCTCATTGCATCTCAATTCGGCAAACCCCAAGAGAAACTCTACAAACTCGCGGCAGCCCTGGAAATGCTCCACACGGCTACCCTCATTCATGACGATGTGATCGACGATTCTCCCCTGCGCCGGGGGCTTCCCGCTGCGCATACCCTTTTTGGGAAACGGGATGCCGTTCTTATCGGGGACTACCTTCTCTCCCGTTGTTTTCTTATTACGGCGGAGTATACCTCCCCTCAAAACGCCGTTGATTTGGCGCGGCTAATTTCGATTATTTGTACCATGGAAATTGAGCAGAATAACGACAGGTGGAGGAGTAATCTTTCCCTGCGGAGCTATCTGCGGAAAATTACGGGAAAATCGGCGTTGCTCTTTTCCCTAGCCTGCTATGCCGGCGCTCGTGAGGCAAATGCCCCCAAAGAAGTATGCTACAGGCTCAGACGCATAGGCCATAACATTGGCGTCGCTTTTCAGATTATTGATGATATTCTGGATTATACCGGAGATCAGGGTCTGGTGCGGAAAACTCTGGGGAATGACATCACCGCTGGGCTTATCACCCTGCCTGTGCTCTGCGCCCTGCCGCTGGACAATTCCAGCACTCTACAGGGTATCTTTTCCCGCGAGACCTTTACCGCCGAAGAAGGGGCGGCTATCTTTGACATAGTACGCCAATCCGGAGGGGCGGAAGCGGCGGGCGTATATGCGGAAAAGTATACAGCCCGTGCGCTTAAGGAAATCAGCGCCCTGCCGCCGGGGAAGAACCGGGATATGCTGGAGATTCTCACCCACCGGCTGTTGATACGGAAACAATAGGAGTATTACAAAGGGCATAAAGATTTCAACCGCAAAGGCGAAAAAGGCGAAAAAGTAAGGGGAAAAATCCTGTATTCTATCTTCCTTATTTGTCTTCTGCGCCTTTGCGGTTAGATATTCCTTCTTCTAATTGTGTTTTTTATGTTAACGAGGTACTAGTTGCCGCCGGCAACTATCTTGCTGATCGCTTCCTGAGCCGCGGCGCTTATGCCGGCTGAGGTGAAAGACGCACCGGAGATGGCATCAAACTCGCCGGAATTGTTCTTTTTGATGAGTTTGGGCGCCTTCTCAACGGCGACACTCCCAACAGAAGGGGTTTCGTCGTTACCAACGACTTGCGCATCGGTGATGTAGCCGTCTACCATGGTTATGGTTACGGTTATATCACCTGTGAAGCCGGGCGCTGTAGCCGAAGCGGTTCCACTCGCGTTCCCTATAGGGGGGGCTGAGGATCTGCCGGTAGTAGCGCAACCGGTAAGTACGACCAGAACAAAGACTCCGAAAATAATGGCTGATTTACACAGTTTCATAATTGACTCCATAACAGTATTTACATAATTTCCGCCCCGTACGGGGTGTACAGATATTACTTATAATATAAATATAACCCTATTGTATCCCTAAGGCAACCGGGGGGGGGGGGGGG
>JAIRMY010000221.1 GCA_031258335.1 Spirochaetaceae bacterium
GGAAAAACGGAATGATTAGTCTATCTTACGGCGTCATTGCAAAGGCAAAACTTGCCTCTTTCGCGTCTATAGCGCTGGAAACAGCGGCGCGGGAAAAAGAGGCGGCTGTCTGATGGCGACGGATGTAACGGAAGCCATCCTCCAGTTGGCTCAAGAACGGAATATTTCGGAGGATTTGGCTGTTAAAATCATAGAAGATACGCTGCGCTCTGCGTACAAAAAGAAATTCGGCAGCGATGAGAACGCCGAGGTTCGTTTTGATGACGCCAAGCGTTCCGTTTCTATTTTCGCGCGCAGGCAGATAGTTGACGGCATCTATAATCCGGCTTTCGAGATAGAGTTGGAGGAAGCGCGGATTCTGAATCCCGAAGCGGAGGAAGGAGACGAACTCCTCATTGAGCTTGACCCTAAAGATTTTGGCAGACTGGCCATTGCCAGCGCAAAGCAGACCGCCAACAAGTCTATACGCGATATACGCAAGGACAGCCTTTACGCCGAGTACAAGGACAAAGAAGGCGAGATTATCATAGGTTACTACCAGCGTGAACGAGGCGGCACAATCTACGTCGATTTAGGCAAGATTGAGGGAGTTCTGCCGAAAAAATTTCAGTCCCCGCGCGAGATTTACCATGTAAACGACCGCATAAAGGCGCTGATTTACAAAGTCGAAAAGACAGAAACCGGCCTTTCCGTCGTGCTTTCACGGACGCATACCGATTTTGTGAGGGCTATATTTGAACTCGAAGTGCCGGAGGTTTACGACAAGACGATAGAAATTCACAAGATAGTCCGCGAGCCGGGCTACCGCACCAAACTTGCCGTCTTTTCTTCCAAAGATGACGTTGACCCTGTAGGCGCCTGCGTCGGGCTCAAAGGCGCGCGTATTCAGGCTATCATCCGCGAGCTTGAGGGCGAGAAGATAGATGTGCTAAAGTTCGACCCCGATCCCCAGCGCTTCATCAAGAACGCGCTCTCTCCCGCGGAGGTGCGCGATGTGGTAATTCTGGACGAAGCCAAACACAAGGCGCTTGCCATAGTCAGCGAGAGCCAGCTTTCGCTTGCGATTGGCAAGCAGGGGCTCAACGTCAGGCTTGCGAATAGGCTTGCGGATTGGGAAATTGATGTTAAAACCCATTTCCAGTTCGAGGAAATGGATATCGTTTCCGAACCGAGGGCTGCCGCTTCACGGCTGTTTGGTGACAGCGAGTACGAGGATGAAATCTCCACCATCTCCGAGCTTCCCGGCGTTGACGAGGCAGTCGCCGCCTTACTTGCGCGGAATGGCATTGAGTACATCGAAGATTTTATTGATACTGTCGATGAAAAACTGTTGGCAATCGAAGGGCTTGCCAAAGAACAGATTGACGCTTTGCGCAGACTGATTGACGAGTTGGTCGAGGTCAAGGTAGATGAGTCCGATGACGGCGCGTTCGCCCCGGACGAGGATGCCGCTCTGGAAGCGGCGGTCATGGAAATGTCCGAAGGCGGCGTAGAGGCGGAAGCCGCCGAACCTGACATTGACGAAGAAGAGTTGGTATGTCCCGAATGCGGAGCAAGGGTAACTACAGATATGACTAGTTGCCCTTCCTGCGGTATAGGACTGAGTTTCGAGTACGAGGAATAATTTTTAGGAAGGAAAATGGCGGCTGATACTGAAAACATCAAAAAACCAAAGTCAGAGTTGATTAAACGTCCAAAAGACGGCCCCAAAAATCCCGCCGGTACGGAAAACGGCATCAGGCGTGCGGAATCGGAGCGGAAAAAAGTCGTCATTGTCAAAAAAAAGCAGCCCGCGGATTCCGTTGCCGCATCAGGGCCGGCGGCTGGGAAAAACGCTCCCAGGGTAAAGGTTGTCGCCCGCGCCGATCATCCCCGCCCGACGCCCGAGCGTACGCCGCCACCCGAAACATCGCCCGTTCAGCCAGACACGCCGCTTCAGCCTGATGTTAAAACCGCAGCTCCGGCGCTTCCCATTGTCGAAACTGCGGCCGCCGCACCGGTAAACGCGGCAAACCATGTAAGCGTTTACAATGAAACCGCGCGACCCGCGGTACAGGCCGGACGTGTGGGCGGCAAATTTATTGGTCCCAAACCCACCCGAAGCAACCGTGGTGGGGCGGGACGCGGCGCTAACAACGGCGGCGCGGCTCATAACGAGTCCCCAGGTCATGGCGGAACGCGAAACGATAACCGTAAACCTACGCCCGCATCCGGATCCGGACGCGGCAGCCCATGGCGCGGTGGACAGAACACTCAGGGCGGACAGGATAGGCAAGGTTACGCCGGACAGGGCGGACAAGGTTACGGCGGACAGGGAAGGCCGGGTTACGGTGGACAAGGTTACGGCGGACAAGGAAGGCCGGGTTACGGCGGACAAGGTTACGGCGGACAGGGAAGGCCGGGTTACACCGGACAGGGCGGGCAAGGTTACACCGGACAAGGGAGGCAAGGTTATACCGGACAGGGTAGGCAAGGTTACACCGGACAAGGGAGACAGGGTTACACCGGACAGGGTAATGCTTATGGCGGTGGACGTTTCCAAACCGGACCGCGTCCACCTTACGGCGCTCAGGGCGGCGCTTACAGGCCGTCCGGCTACGGCCAGACGGGTTACGGTACCCAGGGCCGCCCAGGAGCGGGACGGTCGGCGCCGCCAGCCACTCCGCCCACCGACAACAAGGGCGCGGTAAAACGTACTTTCAAGGCAAAGAAGCCCACCTATCAGCGCCGCGACAAAGAAGTCGAGATGGGGGACAAACTCCATCAGGGCAAAAAACGTCTCGTTCAAGCCGCAAACCCCGTACCAAAATCTATAGACATAATGGAGGTGGTTTCCGTCTCTGAACTTGCCCGCAAGATGAACCTAAAGGCATCCGACCTCATCGCCAAACTGATGAGCATGGGTCAGATGGTAACGATAAACCAGCAGATAGATTCGGAAACGGCGGCCATACTGGCGGCGGAATTCGGCGCCGATGTTAACATCGTAAGCCTGTACGATGAAACCCTGATAGAAACCGAGGCGGACGATGCCGATTCCATGACGCCGCGCCCGCCCGTCGTCACCGTGATGGGACACGTAGACCACGGCAAGACAAAACTGCTCGACGCCATAAGGAGCGCGGATGTCGTCTCCGGCGAGTTCGGCGGAATAACACAGCATATTGGCGCTTACATGGTGGAAACCCCCAACGGCAGCATCACCTTCCTCGACACGCCAGGGCACGAGGCGTTTACCCGTATGCGGAGCCGAGGCGCTCAGGTTACCGACATCGTTGTCCTCGTTGTCGCCGCTGATGACGGCGTGATGCCTCAAACTATAGAGGCTATAAACCACGCGAAAGAGGCGGATGTCCCGATTATCGTAGCGATAAACAAGATTGACAAACCGGAAGCGAACCCGGACAAGGTACGAAGCCAGCTTTCTGAACTCGGCCTTCAGCCTGAGGAATGGGGCGGGCAGACCATGTTCGTAGAGCTTTCCGCTCTCAAAAAAGAAGGCATAGCCGACCTTATCGAAGCCATCCTGCTGCAAGCGGAAATCCTTGACCTTCGCGTGAACTACAACCGTAGCGCAGAGGGCAAGATACTTGAATCCCGCACCACGGACGGGGCATAGTCGCCACCATACTCGTTGAAAAAGGCGTGCTTGAAATCGGTGATTCATTTGTCGCCGGCATCTGGCCCGGCAAGGTCAGGGCTATTTTTAACGACAAAGGCGTCCGCGTAGACAAGGCGACCCCCGCCATGCCGGCGGAAGTGCTTGGCTTTGAAGGCATACCCAACGCCGGCGACCCGTTGCAGGTCGTTGAGGATGAAAAAGTCGCCCGCGGATTCTCGGCAAAACGGCAGGAACTTAAACGTTTTGAGGACGCGAAAACCATACGGAAGATCACGCTGGATAACCTGTACGACACGATAAGCGACGGCGCGATTCAGGAACTCAAGGTGATAATCAAGGGCGATGTGCAGGGTTCCGTCGAGGCGTTGCGGGCAAGCCTTGAAAAACTATCGACAAAAGAGGTCAGACTTGCCGTGATACAGGCGTTGCCCGGCGCGATCAACGAAGGCGACGTAGATTTGGCTTCCGCCTCCAACGCGATACTGATAGGCTTTAACGTGCGCCCAACCCCAAAGGCCAAGGTACTCGCCGATCAGGAAAAAGTCGACATACGCCGCTACAACGTTATCTATCGCGTTGTCGAGGATATGCAAAAGGCTATGGAGGGGATGCTCAAACCGGACACAAAAGAAGAAGTCATCGCCGAAGTGGAAGTACGCGAAGTGTTCAAGATTTCCAGGATAGGCGTGATAGCCGGCTGCTATGTACGGAGCGGCGCGGTCAAGCGAAGCGCGTCTGTCAACGTGATACGGGACGACACGGTGATACACTCAGGCAAGATAGCGTCTCTCCGCCGCTTCAAGGATGATGTAAAGGAAGTTGCCGCCGGTTTCGAGTGCGGCATGAGCATAGAAGGTTTTGACGACATAAAAACCGGTGACGAATTCGAAGTTTTCGAAATAGTCGAAGTAGCCCGTAAATTGTAAGCGGGACCGGTGAATGAAAATATACAGGAGAAAAAAATGTATTTCTTGGTAAAAAAAACTATGCCGCTCGCGGCTGCGGTTCTCGCGTTACTGTTTGTTTCGTGCAGTTCCCAGCCCAAGGTAACCCGTGTAGACCGGCAGGCGGATCTAAGCGGTTACTGGAATGATAACGATGTCAGGCAGGTATGTGACAGCCTCATATCGAATTGTCTTCAGTCAAATAATGTTGACAGATTCGTAAGCCAGTACGCGCAGAATCACAACGGCGAGCAGCCCGCGGCAATTGTTTTGCCGTTCAGAAACGCTTCGAGTGAACATATCGATATGCAGATAGTTTCCAACAACCTGCGCGCAAGCATAATAGGCAGCGGCAAACTTGATTTTGTGGAAGGCGGGGCGGCCCGTGACGCGATACGCGCTGAACGCGCCGATCAGAGCAACAACAACGCAAGCGAAGAAACCGCCGCGGCGATGGGTAACGAAACCGGCGCCCAGCTTGCGTTTACCGGCGAAGTGCGCGCTATCATTGATACCGCGGGAAACGTTTCGACACGCACATACTATGTCAAGGCAACGCTGGCCAATGTCGAAACAAATAGAATACTCTGGGAAGGCGAGGAAACCGTGCGCAAGAATATTAAACGCTCGGCATTCAAACCATGAAAACCCGTACCGTACTTACCGGCTTAATCGTTCTCGGCATCCTTTTTGCGTCCTGCGCTACAAACTCGCGCGTTTACAGCGGCATAGACAAGTCTGTAAACGCATCGGATTACAAGAACGGAGTCGCGTTGATTGACAAGGCGCAAAAAAGCGGCAAGCCTGTCTATCCCGACAAGAATAAAATTCTCTTGTATCTGGACAGGGGGCTTCTTACGCATTATGCCGGTATGTACGGAGATTCCACTGAAGATTTGGGGCAGGCCGAAAGG
This sequence comes from Spirochaetaceae bacterium, assembly GCA_031258335.1. Taxonomy (GTDB): domain Bacteria; phylum Spirochaetota; class Spirochaetia; order Treponematales; family Breznakiellaceae; genus JAIRMY01. The sequence goes on from JAIRMY010000221.1 coordinate 5,481, forward strand.
TTAATCGAGGACGCCTTTACAAAAAGCGTGAGTGAGGGCATAGCGTCGTATATAATTAACGACAACACAAAAAGTTATTCCGGCGAGGATTACGAAAACATTTACCTTAACGTATTTAACGCGCTTAACTATTTCTACATGGGCAGCATTGATGACGCTCTTGTCGAGGCGCGTAAGACTAACGAGAAGCTTAAAGTGTTGTCCGATGAATACGGGCGGATAAATCAGGAAATGCGGGATAAATATAAGGGTGACCTTAGCGGAGTAAAGCTGCCGGAGGCAGAGCCTGTGAATTTTACCAATTCCGCCCTTGCCGATTATCTGGGAGCATTGTTTTACCGCGCAGACGGAGCGTACGATGATGCCCGTATCAACCTGCTTCAACTGGAAAGCGCCTT
>JAIRMY010000167.1 GCA_031258335.1 Spirochaetaceae bacterium
GCGCCTATGGTTCACTGGCCTGAGGTGATGGTTACCTACGAAGCCTCGCTTAAAATCCTGTTTTCCGCGGATGCCTTTGGCACCTTCGGCGCTATTAACGGGAATCTGTTCGCCGATGAGGTAGACTTTGAACGTGATTGGCTTGATGACGCTAGGAGGTACTACACTAACATAGTCGGCAAGTACGGTGACCAGACGCGCGCCCTGCTCGACAAGGCGGCCGGGCTTGAAATCGAGATGATTTGCCCGTTGCACGGCCCACTATGGCGTAAAAACATAGGCTGGTTTGTCGAAAAGTACCAACGCTGGGCTTCCTGTACGCCGGAAGACAACACGGTGATGGTGGCGTACGCCTCGGTGTACGGCAACACTGAAAACGCGGTGAACATCCTTACAAGCGCGCTCGCGGAGGCCGGAGTCCGTAATATAGTGGTGTACGATGTCTCGGTAACGGATGCCTCGATAATAGTGGCCGAAGCCTTCCGTTGCAGCCACCTCGTGTTCGCCTCGACCACATACAACGCGGGAATCTTTATCAGGATGGAAGAGGCTCTGCTGGACATACGCCATCACAACTTGCAGAACCGCACCGCGGCGTTCATCGAAAACGGTTCCTGGGCGCCCAACGCGGGCGGCCTGATGCGCGAAATCTGCGCCTCGCTTCCGGGCTGGCAGTTTTTTGACAAGCCTGTCACGCTGCTTTCATCGGTGAAGGAGGCGCAGAAGACGGAACTCAAGGAACTTGCCGCCAAGATCGCGGGGACGATGCCGAAAAACGTGATAGCGCCGCACGATCCCGCCGTGCTGAATCCCGTTTCATTCTTTAAAATGAGTTACGGACTCTTCCTGCTCACCGCCCGTGACGGTGAGAAGGACAACGGCTGCATCATCAATTCCGCCGTGCTGCTCACCGATACGCCCAAACGTATCAACGTTGCCGTGATAAAGGCAAACTATACCAACGATATGATCCTGAAAACCGGCGTGTTCAACGTGTCCGTACTGACGACGGATGCCCCGCTCAAGGTGTTTCAACATTTTGGCTTTCAGAGCGGCAGGAACATCGACAAGTTCGCCGGGTGTACGGACAAGAAGCGGAGCGAAAACGGACTTGTCTACGCGCCCAGGTACGCCAACGCTTTCTACTCCTGCAAGGTCGTATCCTCCTCGGACTGGGGGACTCATACCCTGTACACGGCGGAGGTGACGGAAGCGGCGCTGCTGTCAAACGCGCCGTCAGTAACGTACCAGTACTATTCCGACAACATCAAGCCTAAACCGCCCGTTACTACGGCAAAAAAGAAGGGCTATATCTGCAAGATCTGCGGTTACTTCCACGAGGGAGAGGAACTACCGGACGATTTTATATGCCCGCTCTGCAATCATGGGGTGGATAGTTTTGAAAAAGTAGGATTTTAGCGGCAAATGTTTTGGCTATGACGCCTCTGATAAAGGTCGACACCGAAAAATGCAATAACTGTCATTCCTGCATAGGCGTCTGCCCTGTAAAACACTGCGTAGACGGGTCGGGGGACAGGATTGCGATTATAACAGAACGTTGTTTGGGCTGCGGACGTTGCATCATTGCCTGCGTAAACCACGCCCGCGGCATCAACGACGATGCGGAAGTTTTTTTTGACGAACTTGACGCGCATACGCCTATGATAGCGTTGATAGCCCCTTCCGCCGTTACCGAGTTCGACAACATATACAGCCTGATAGGTTTTTTGAAATCACGCGGCATTTTAGCGGTTTTTGACGTCGCCTTCGGCGCGGAGTTGGCGGTAAAAAGCTACCTGGAATACGCGCGCAAAACAAATCCAAAGATGATTATAGCGCAGCCATGTCCCGCAATAGTAAATTACTGCGAAATATACGCGCCGCATCTTATTCCGTACCTTGCGCCGGTACACAGCCCCATGCTGCATACCGCGATAATGGTAAAAAATTATTATCCTGAATATGCCCATGCCAAGATAGCGGCAATTTCGCCGTGCATAGCAAAGAAGCGTGAATTCGAAGAAAACGGTTATATTGATTATAACGTTACGCTTAAAAATTTTAAAAACATCATTGAACAGCGAAACATAAATATTGACGGTTTTCCCTCCGTTGATTTTGACGGGCCTGTGCCGGAGCGGGCGGTGTCATTTTCGTCTCCCGGCGGACTAAAAAATACAATTTTACGCGACGCTCCCGGTCTTGACCCAAAAATACGGCGTATAGAGGGGGCGTTTAACGTTTACAAGTACCTTAACGATCTGCCCGGCTTGATAGAAAAAAACCTCGCTCCTTTTTTGCTTGACTGCCTAAGCTGCTCGTCAGGGTGCAACGGCGGGCCGGGGACAACAAATTTCGGTCATTCCGCCGCGTGGCTGGAGTCAAAGGTAGAAGAACGCCTCAAGGAACACATAAGGCGCAACAAACTCGTCTTCGGCATTAACCGCGTCAGGGGCGAGGTAAACTATTACTGGAGAGAGGGCATTTACAACCGCACATATACGGACCGCAGCGGGGCTCTTTCCGGTTACCTAATACCGACAAAAAAAGATCTTGACGTGATATACTCTAGGATGAAAAAAACCAGCGAGGCGGATTTTCTTAACTGCGCCGCCTGCGGCTACGGCGGCTGTAAGGGCATGGCCGAGGCGATTTTTAACAACCTTAACCAGCCCGAAAACTGCCATCACTACCGCAAAAAAGAAGTCGATGAACGCCTGAAAGAACACGAGAGTATCTTTCAGTACGTGCATGACGGCATCTTTTTGCTGGATCGCAACGGTCGTATTATGCCTTCGTATTCAAGGGCGCTTGAAGAAATTTTCAGGCGGGACATGCTTGCGGACATTCCCGTCATGAATGTTTTTTCAGCGTTTTTCGACAAAAAAAAGCTAAAAGAAATTGACGAATTCATAGACATACTTTTTGACGCGTCAATTCCCGACGGTGAAATACAAAAGCGTAATCCACTGCGTAAAATCGACGCGCACTTTACAAACCTTGACGGCGGCATAGAGGTACACCGTTTGAATTTCGCGGTAGACCGCATAAGTGATGAAAGCGGAATACAAAAAATCCTTGTTATCGTAAGAGACTCAGGCGGCGAACACGCCGAAACGGAAAAAGCGTCCTCCGGTAAGCCCGGGGCGGCGGCAGGCAAAAGACTTGTCATGGAATTCAGCAAAAACTTTAATCACCTTGTCAGGAACTCCGAACTTAAAAGCATACTGTTTATTCTGGCGGAAAAATTTAGCGAATTTTGCGATACCGAGGCGGACAAGGAATGGCTCCTCACCTTTGACGCATACTCCGATGAAGACTCATTTTTCATCTCGTGCCGTCACGACGGCGCGGGTCTTGCTGCCGGCAAAATCCTGGAGCGGGCCTTAGGCCGCCCCGTAACAGAGGAGGAGGCGAAAAACCTCTCCGGGAAGGAAAAAACGCGGTATCTTTACAATCTAGGATTCTCGGATCTCAAGGATAAGTTAAAAAACCTTTCATGCCGCGGATTGCGGATTAACGACAAAAAAGATCACTGCCAAATTACCCTTAGTTTCCCAAAAGAAATTTGAGGCGGCACGATCATTGTTCATTGTTAATAGTTAGTCATTCCCGGTATACTGGAGTTAAGGAGAACGATATGG
>JAIRMY010000028.1 GCA_031258335.1 Spirochaetaceae bacterium
CAAGTCCGTAAGGGTTACGAGGCGATAAACCACGAAGCTGTACGGTGTAGCGGGGTTTAGGGAGAAGGCAGTTCCAAAAGTTGCGGTTTGCCATTGAGGGTTGTGCCTGTGGCTCAACCCACATACAGGTAGCGCGTAACGGGCTGTAGCGAGGGGGATGCTCCCCATTTTTTTGGTGGAAACACTATAAACTTGACCCGCAAAAGCCAGAAATTTTGATCGCTAAGGAGAATAAGATATAGTCTGATTCACATTGAGCCGCCCTAAGCCCCTACCTATCAGCTTAATCGCTTGTAATTCTTTATCTCGGAGTGTAGCCGCGCCTGCAGCTCTCCGCGTTTCAGTCTGACCTGTTCCATAGAATCGCGGAAGCGCAGCGTTACCGTGCCGTCCTCCTTCGATTCGTAGTCAATGGTAACGCAGAACGGAGTGCCGGCCTCGTCCTGACGGCGGTAACGGCGGCCTATGGCGCCGCTCTGGTCGTAATCAGTCGAAAATTCCTGCTTCAGTTCGTTTCTGATGTCCCGCGCAAGCTCCGCAAGACCGTCCTTCTTCATCAAAGGCAGAACCGCCACCGTAATAGGAGCTATCACTGGGTGGAAGCGCAACACAACTCGCCAGTCATCGTCATTACCCTTGTCCGCTACCTTTTCCTCGTCGTACGCGTCGCAGAGCAGCATCAGCAGCGTCCGCGTAAGCCCCGCCGATGTCTCTATGATGAACGGGGTAAACTTCTTGTTGCCGTCATCCTGGTCTATGTACTGCAAGTCCTTACCGCTGTACTCCGTATGCCGCGACAGGTCGTAATCCGAGCGGTTGTGAACACCCTCAAGCTCTTTCCAGCCCATGGGAAACAGGTACTCTATGTCGTATGCATCCTTCGCGTAGTGGGCAAGCTCGTCCGGACCGTGCTGATGCCAGCGGAGATGGCTGGTTTTGACTCCGAGCTTTTCGTAGTACGCCCAGCGGCGCGTCTTCCATTCGTTGAACCACTCCTCGTCCGTGCCCGGTTTTACGAAGTACTGCATCTCCATCTGCTCAAACTCGCAGGTACGAAAGATGAAATTTTTTGTTACGATTTCATTGCGGAAAGCCTTGCCTATCTGAGCTATGCCAAAAGGCAGCTTCATGCGGTTGGATTGAATTATGTTTTTGTAGTTCACATAGATGCCCTGAGCCGTTTCCGGACGGAGATAGATAACGCTTGAATCCTCCTCGACCGCGCCTATGTGAGTCTTGAACATGAGGTTGAATTTCCGCGTGTCCGTAAGCTCTCCCCCGCATTCGGGGCACTCTTTCGCCGCCAACGCCTCCGGCGGCATCTGGTCGGCGCGGAAACGGGACTTACATTTCTTGCAGTCCACGAGCGGGTCTGTAAAGTTCTCCACATGACCGGAAGCCTCCCATGTACGCGGATGCATCAGTATGGCCGCGTCAATGCCGACTATATCATCGTGAAGCTGCGTCATCTCCTTCCACCAGTTTCCGGCTATGCGGTTCTTTAACTCCACACCAAGCGGCCCGTAATCCCACGCCCCGCTCTGACCGCCGTAAATCTCGGAGGACTGAAACACAAAACCGCGCCGCTTTGCCAGCGACGTGATTTTTTCCATAGTCGCCGGCCCCTCATACTCCGTTAATTCCATAAAAACACCTTTTCCCTTTTCCTCAAAAAAATCAATTTTCCCCAGTATGCCCCACCCACCCCCAAATGTAAACCCACTAGTGGGTTTAAAGGCGCTCCGCGCTAGCATCCCGAGGGCTGATTTCGGCTTCTGCCTTCAGGGTGAAGAGGGCGTTTGGCATACGCGGCTGATAGCCTGCTACCAGTCACCCGCCCTCATGCAAAATCCGCTGTTCACTCATTCCTCATTGCCGCCGCTCAGCCGCTCTCCCGGCAGACTCGCAAAGCCGCCTAGCGGCGGCAAGCCATGCGGCTTGTGTTACAGCCATTCGGTAATTTCTTTCTTTGAAATGTCCCATGTTTCGCCAAAACCTGTTTCCGTAGTCCTGCAATACCTGCAAAACTCAGGCGGTTTGCATAAAAAATCTACGAGTTCCTTCTTGCTATTTATTTTGCATAAGTCGGCGTAATCAGATTCACTGACTATCAGGTTTTTATCAAAATATTTGTTAAAAAACTTTATATGCGCCGGCGTACTACAGGGATAAATTTTTCCATCGCGCAGCGTAATGCACATTCCCCAGCTCATGATGCAGTTTTTGTAACTTTCCGCAATGCTCTGATTCCCCCGCAAATCCAGCGGCATCTTGCACATCCTGTCTTTATTCGTGGTTCCCGCATATTCAATATCCACTTTGTATTTTTTTGCCGTATTTTTTATTTCTTTTTTATTCAATTTTATCGGATATTGGCTTATCAATATTTTTATTTTGTTTTTATGACAGTTTTCCCAAAATTCCCCGGATTGTTTTGTTAATAACGTTCCGTTTGTAATTATTTGTATCGGTATGCCGGGAAAATATTTCCGCGCTATATCATTGAACTCGGTAATTCTGGGGTGAAGAAGAGGTTCACCGCCAAGCAGTTTGAATGCGTACAATTTATCTGTCAGCCTTGAAAGGAGTTGACAGTCCCTTTCAAAATCAACAGTATCCAAATACTCTTCGCCGGCAAGCGAAGAAAAATGACTACAGCCTTTGCAATTGAGATTGCAATGTTCGGTAATATGAACTTCTACGGGAAAAATATTGGTAATCTTTTTGTTTGATACCAATAAAAATTGAAGCGCGTCACGAAATATATGCGGCGATATGTATGTTTTAAGCAGGTATGGTATTTTTTTAAATAGCCTGAGCGTTACTTTAAATTTTGTATTAATACTGACC
>JAIRMY010000032.1 GCA_031258335.1 Spirochaetaceae bacterium
TGAATTGATCAACCTCCTCACCGAAGAAAACGCCAAACGTCTGCAATGCCAGAACGAGTCAAAAATTTCGGTGGTCATAGGCAATCCGCCCTATAACGCAAACCAGAAGAATTACAACAACCAAAACGCCAACCGCCCTTATCCCAAAATAGACAAACGGATACGCGAGACCTTTACCAAAGAAAGCAGGGCGCAGAAAAAAAAGTACGAAGATATGTACCTGCGCTTTTACCGCTGGGCCATGGATCGCGTTGATGACAAAAACGGCGGCATCGTAGCCTTTGTTTCAAACCGTTCCTTTGTTGACGCTATCAATACCGATGGTTTTAGGGCCGTTATTGGCAAAGAATTTGATTATCTGTATATTCTGGATACCCAGAGCGATGTACGGAAAAACCCCAAAATATCCGGCACCAAAAACAACGTGTTCGGCATACAAACCGGGGTGGCGCTCATGTTTGCCGTTAAGTCTCCCCATGACCCGCAAGAAAACCCCGTGATCCAGTATTACACCATGCGGGACGAGGACACGCGGGAAGAAAAATTACAATTTTTAAGACACAGTGCCCTTAATACTATCCCCTGGACCAGAATATATCCGGATCAGCATAACAACTGGCTGAATATTTCAAATACCGATTATACTGACTTGTTGCCTATTGTCGTGAAAGATGGCATAGGGATTTTTTATCAGTGTTTTCCTGGTATTAGCACAAATAGAACGGAATGGTTGTTTGATTTTTCCCCGAAATTGTTAAGCAAGAAAGTAAAATATTTTGTCAAAACTTATAATAAGAGCGTCGCCGAGAATAAAATGGATGCCTCAATAAAATGGAGTGAAACATTAAACAAGAATCTTGAAAGCAGCGCCAGTGCAAAGTATTCAAAGTCACATATATTATTTTCAACATTTAGGCCATATATTAAGAAGTATTATTACAGCGATCCATTTTTAAGTGATAGATTTACCGATAATCATCTGAATTGTGCCGCTCTTGATAATAAATATATAGCCTATTCCGGCCGCGGTCATAATCATGTATTTTCGGCTCTTGCTTCAAAATATTTGCCCGAACTGCATTCTATCGAGAATGGTCAGTGTCTGCCGTTATATATCAAGAACAAAGCGGGCAAACAAACCGGCAACATTACCGACTGGGCGCTAACAACATTCTCGGAACACTACAGCAACAAGACCATTACCAAAGATGATATTTTTCATTATGTCTATGCCGTGTTTCACAATCCCGGTTATAAAGAAAAGTATAAAGACGAATTGCGCCGGGAACACCCCGCTATCCCTTTCTATAAAGATTTTAAGAAATGGGCGGCTTGGGGTAAAGCCCTCATGGATATTCATGTAAACTATGAAACAGCAGAGGAATACCCGGTTAAAATATCCATAAGCAAAAGTGAAACCATAAAGAACGAATTCAAATTTGATAAAAAATCAAACAGAATAATCATAGATGACGCCGTAATAACCGGCATACCGCCGGAGGCGTTAAATTACAAATTATGTATCCGGTCAGCCCTTGAATGGATTATCGACCAGTACAAAATAAGGCCCATTGATGATAAAACTATTATGGAATATTTTAATGATTACCATTATTCAGACTACAAGAACGAGATAATAACCCTTATCAAGAAAATCATAACCGTTTCACTTAAGACGCTGGGAATAATTCAACAAATGGAGGCGCAACCCGCGAACAATGAATAGTGAACAGTAAGTTCCACTATCCATTCGCGCTGTGTACGCCCCCTATTCCGCGTATGTACCTTATATGAAGACAGCCTGTTTCAACTTCGCGTTCTATTCTTGCTTCAACCTGAAATAATTCCCGAATCAGATTAACGGTAAGGATTTCTTCCGGAATCCCTGACGCGATTATCCGTCCGCTTTTTATGGCTATTATCCTGTCGCAGTAACGCGCCGCAAGGTTTAAGTCGTGTATGGAGGCAAAAACGGTTGTGCGCGGACGCTTTTTTATCATGTCCATGATTAACAGTTGCTGCCCTATATCAAGATGATTAGCCGGTTCGTCAAGAATTATTATGCCTGTACCCTGCGCGAACGCGGCGGCAAGAAGCGCCCGCTGTTTTTCTCCACCAGAAAGGCTTAAAAAACTCCTCTCCCGCATCTCGTAAAGGCCGAACTGCCTCAAAGCCTCCTCGCATACCGCAAGTCCGCCGCGCCCGTCCGTTTCAAAAAAATTCTTTTGGGCGTGGCGGGACATCAATACTATCTCTATCACGGGAAAGTCGAAAACAACCCTCTGTTCCTGCGCCAAGACCGCCATTTTTTGAGCTGCGAGTCTCGGTTTTAACGAATGAACATTATCCCCATCCAGATAGACCGCGCCGCGGGACGGCTTGTATATACGGTAAACCGTTTTAAGAAGCGTTGTCTTACCGGAACCGTTAGGACCTATGAGCCCTGTAAACATATTTTCGTTTATCTTGAAATTGACATCTTGTAGCAGTTTTGCGCCGCCGCCCGCTTCTCCTTTTACGGTAAAATCAACGTGTTCGCCGCTGATGCGTGTTTTACACGGCGGCTCGTTTTCCGATGGCTTCAGCGCGCGTTCCACCGCCTTTAATCTCCGAATTTATAAACGCCTGTCCGGAGCAGGTGCAGGAAAAAGGGAGCGCCCGCAAGGGCGGTAATGATTCCGGCGGGCATTTCCTCCGGTTTGGAGAGTGTGCGGGCAAGCATATCGGCGCAGACCATGAAGGCCGCGCCCAAAAGACAGGCGGGCGCGATGAGTCTGCCATGTACCGGGCCGAAAAGAGTGCGGCTTATGTGGGGAATCACGAGGCCGACAAAACCGATTACCCCCGATATTGATACCGCGACTCCGGCAAGGAGGGCGCTTACCACAATTAGGGCGCGTTTTAGCGTCTTTGTGTCAACGCCGAGCGTACCGGCGCGTTCTTCTCCGGTCAGCAGTATGTCAAGGGAGCGGCGAGTGAAAATACCTGTGAAAAGCCCGGCGAAAAATATTACGACAACGGGCGGCAGATGTTCCCATGTTACGCCCGCCAGCGAGCCTATCATCCAAAAAACGGCGGAATTTATTTTGTGGGTATCGGGGCTTATGAAGATGAGCAGGTTGGTCAGCGCGGCAAAAACGGCGGATATCGCCATGCCTGTAAGCGCCAGCCGGCTTGCACCGTTGCCGCCGCCGGAAAACACGAATACCAGCATACTTGCGCCAATAGCCCCGGCAAAAGCGCCCAATTGCAGGGAATACCTTCCGGCGAACGTCAGTCCGCCCAAGAGGATTACCGCAACCGCGCCTGTTGACGCGCCGGACGATACGCCCAACACAAACGGTTCGGCAAGCGGGTTTCTGGTAAGCGCCTGCATAAAAACACCGGAAAGCGAAAGAGACGCCCCGATGAAGGCGGCGGCGATAACTTTGGGCAGCCGCAGATTCCAAACTATGCTCACCAGATGCGGTTTCCATTCGCTTGCAAACAGTTCGCGCCCAAAAATTTCGTTTACGATAATTTTGAAAATCCAGTCATGGCGCAGATTAACCGCCCCAAGATTTACCGCCAAAATCATCGCCGCCAAAAGGCAAACGCCAAGCCCCGAACAGAGCAGAACATAGCGTCCGCCTTTTATGTTTCTCACAAGGTCCTACTTGAAAAGCGCAGGATGAAAGTGTTTGGCCATAGTCTCTACCGCCGCCGGATTTCGCGGGCCGCCGGTAAGATCGGCAAGCCCCATCACAAAGATGCGGTTGTTCTTTACCGCGTCCAGATTCTTTACCGCGGCGTTAGTTCTAAGAAAGTCTATTTTTTTTGCCGCGTCCTCGTCACTGCTGTACTGCATCACGATTATCCAATCCGGATTTTTCTCCACGACAGATTCCCATTGAACGCTGAGCCATTTTTTAGGCTCCTCGCCGTAGATGTTTTTCCCGCCCGCAAGCCGTATCAAATCGCTCGGCAGCGCGTTTCCCGCGGTGTAAGGCGCGGTATCACCGGAATCGTAGACAAACACGGTAACCGGCGGCGCGCCGGCTATTTTTTTGTTTGCCGCATCTATCCTTCCGCGCATATCTTTTATCACGCTCGCCGCCTTGTCATCCACACGGAAAATCTTGCCCAAAAGCGTAATATCTTCGTACACCGAATCCATGTTTGCTCCCAAATATTCTACCCTCGGCAGGTAAAACGGTATGCCGTTTTGCTCAAGGAAGGCGGGCGCAAAGTTTTTATCCGAAAAAGCGGATGCCCAACCGGTAACAAAGTCAGGTTCGGCGTCGAGCAGCGCCTCTTGCGAGGGGTAGCGGTCCGAAAGTATGGGAATCGTATCAAACGCCGCCTTGAACTCACCCAGAACCTCGTTGTCCATCCACGCGACTCCCGCCATCCGCTTTTCAAGTCCCAGCGCCAGCATCATCTCCGTGCTAAAATGCGAAAGAGATACAGCCCGCAGGGGCGCTTCGGGAAAGTCTACGGTATAGTCTGCCTCCCCTATGCGGCTTACTACAGTTACGCTGTTTTCCGCCGCGACTGGGACGGAAACCGGCTGCGGCTTTGCGCCGGCAAAGGCGGTATAGCCGTTTGTTAAAATAAACAGCGCAAGAATTACCCGCGCGAGTCCTGCTGTTAATTTGTTGTATCGTTTCATTTACTCCTCCTGATTTTGTTCACTTTCCCAGTAATGAGGCCTTAGGCGATGTGTAGTTAAATATGATTGGGATAGTGAACACGGATTTTTGATCCACAGAGTTGAATTCGCCGCCAAAATGATAGCCCATTCCGCCTACCACATAGCAGCCGGGACCAAAATTCTTTCGGAGGAAGACGCCGAGTCCTCCCCGCGCACCGCCATCGTTACCGCCAAGTACATTTCCATCCTGGTCAGTCGTTTCGCCGTACCATTCAAGACCACAGTCAAAGCCGATTACAAAAGTCCCTAAAGTGTATGAAGGCGTAAGGTGTATGTTTAACTCAGGAGCATATTTAACTTTGTAATCGGCGTCCGGACTCGGTTTAAAAGCCTTTCCAAAAGTGCCGTCGACGCGGCCTTCGATGCTAAAACTACCGGAGTTAACTCTTGCGCCGCCTGAAATTTGATATGGAGGCGTAATTCTAGCATCCTTCTCTTTAAAATCAAAAGGAATTTTAAAACCAACATCGACAAGAAGTCCAGGTATGCCCTTGTATGCAAACGCGCCTTCAAATTTTGCGTAACTAATTGATCCTAATGTCGGCATTCCCCCCGCCGCATCCGATGTTATAGCGGCGCTTGTATTCGCCCCTACATACTGAATGCGGGCAAGCCCTATGCCGTCAAACGTATACCCGACAGCCGCCTGTATCCGCTCGTACGCCTTTTCCGCGTCTTCCATGGCGAGCAAGTATGACGGGTTGTACGAACTAGCCGCGTCAGGATTTCTACTCTTCAGGGCGGGAAGTCCCAGTCCTACATAGAGGTTGCCATTCGGCCTGATAGTTACAAGGAATCCCGACGGGTAGTAAAATTCGGTAAAAATTGCGTCCTCATCCTTGGATCGTTGTGTATACGGCGCAAAGGTAGGCTGGCCAAAACTACCCCAAAGTGTCCAGTCTTCCAGACTGCCCGCGTCAACACGAAGCCAGTCTACTGGCTTTACCCAGACTCCCAGCCATATCGTGTCAAGCCTGTTTTGCGTGTTGTCAACAACCGTGGTGTAAAACCGAAGGTAACTTATCAAACCGATGCGGTCAAGCGAAGCGTTGGCCATGAATTTGAAGCGCGCGCCTCCATTCGGGCTGTAACCGAATACGCCTATACCGGTTTGAGCCGATTGTTCCCCTTCGGCATCTGTTTGAACCTGAATCGGCACAAAAACCGTCTCCATCGCCCCTTGCAGCGTGAATTCATCGGCAAAAGCGGGCGGCGTTACCGCCAACTGCGCGGTTAAAAGCGCAACTAAACCGATGAACCAGCCGATCCGGACCCAAAACCGTTTCTTCCAAAAATTGTTTTTGGAAACCCCTAAAAATAATCTCATGTTGTAACCCTCCTTGTGGTGTGTTACAATGAAAAACCCTGG
>JAIRMY010000039.1 GCA_031258335.1 Spirochaetaceae bacterium
TGAACTGGCGCTTATGCGATACGATGGAAGGCGTCAATGCCGAATTACTGGTAATGGAGACCAAAGAACTGTACCGCGAAGCAAAAAACCCACGGCTGATAAGCGACAAGAGGGGTCAGTTCATCTCATCGGATTTCAAAGAATTGCTGATAATGCTGGAAATTGAGCACACGTTTACCCGGGCCTGTCATCCGCAAAGCAACGGGAAAATTGAACGCTTTCACCGCACGTTCAAAACTGAACATACAAGGAGGTCGGCCTATGTAAATTCAGCGGATGCCCGCATCAGGATGGCGCTTTGGCTTGCTTACTACAACAGCGAGCGCCTTCACAAAGAATTAACAGACAGGAGTATTGGAAGACTCAAGCCTCTAATCTCACAGATGCGTAGCATCTGACCACACTTTATATGCTTGCCCTAAAAACGGCAAGCTCAGCGCAAGCAGTACAGCAATTTACAACTAAGGATGCCCGCTTTAAGTTACATGGTTTATATCCTGTCATTTAGTGTTTACAAGATACGAGGAGGTTAGAGGTCGAGGGCAAAGATTTTGCTCATTCGTTTGTAATCGTAGTTTTCACGGCGCGGCAAGGGGAGGCTGTCTATGCTTGTTTCGTGGAAACCTAAAAGTTCAAACCAATCATGGGTCTTTGTAGTAAAAACGAGTACGCGGTGCATACCCAGATTCCGCGCCTTGTCAATCAGGTAGTACGTAATACGGCGACCTATGTTCATTGACGAGTAAGCCTTGTCCGCGGCAAGGGCGGCAAGCTCTGCCTGACCGCCGCCTAAGTCGTGCAGGGCGCCGCAGGCGTGTATGGAACCGTCGATGACGAACACTACATAATCGTCCTTTCTTTTTTGCACATCCTCAGCGCTACGCCGTATCAAAATGTCCTGATGCACCAACGGTTCCATTAGGTGTAAAATATCTGGGATGTCGGAATTGCGAATTCCGCGTATAGATTCGTATTCATCGGCGTACAGCATGGTGCCGGCGCCCAGGTTGGTAAACAATTCATTCAGCACCGCGCCTTCTTCGAGTCCGTCTATTATATGCACACGTTCAACACCGGCCTTGGATGCGGACAGCGCGAGGCGCAGCAAACTTACGGATTTTTTTTTGCGGGCATTCGCGTCTTCGTCATTTTTGTTAAGGAGGAGTATTTCCTCCGTCTCATGCGGGGTTAGCCGTATAATACGCCCGTCTCTCGCGAGTCGTATGTGCGGGGGCAGCGTGAGGAGTTCTTTTGTAAGGTTGACGCCCGCCGTTACGATGAAAAGTTTTGCCGCGTTCAGCGCCGAGGCGGCGGCGACTGCGATTTCATCGCTGGATACGTTGTACGGCTTTCCTGAGGGGCTCCAGCCTATACAGGGCAGTATGGGCACCACGCCCAGATCAAGGATGCGTCCAAGCGCCCGCGCAAAAATCTTGTCCGCCATGCCCGTATGCTCCATATCAACGCCGTCTACCACGCCGCGTCCGCGGGCGCGGACAAAGTTACCGGTAACGGCGTCAACGCGGCTTGCGGAAAGCGCGGTCATATACCGCGTGGCGACATGAAAAGCCGCCATCTCGACAAACGGGATGGCGTTTCCGGCGGTAATGCGCTCGCCGTCAGAGTATGACGAGACTATGTTGTATTTGAGCAAAACCGCGTCTATCCATTCCTTGCAGCCCGGCACAATCACGACGCGGATTCCGTTGCCGGTGAGGAGGGCGATGTCCCTCATCATATACGGAAACCCGCGCTGTTCGGTTACCGGGAAATCAATCTTGAATACCATCGTAGAGCCTGTAAACCGGCTTTGATACCCGAATGCCTCGCGTATGACGTTAATGAGCGGCGGGCCTGACGTTTCGTTTATGTTCACAGATCACCCAAATAGTTTTTTATCAATTCAAGTTTGAGTTCGCGCAACTTTTGCGTTACCGAGACTTTGTAAATATGTGGATTGAGGAGCCGTTTGTACCGCACATCTATAGTTTCAAGCCCGCGGGCGCAGTGTTTTTGAATATCCGTCAAAGAAGGCTCCGGGAGAATCCGTTTTCCCTTTTCTATGCGTTTTTCGAGGAGAGGGAGTGGCGGGGACTCAAGGGTGTATGAAAAATGCCTGTAGTCCGCCGATGGGTGGTAAAACACATAATTTTTTCCAACCGTGAAATTTTTCACCTCGTCCGGGTCTTCAATGTTGTCAATGGAAAGAATATCGGCGACAGCCATGCCTTTGCCGTCCCGCAGGCGAAACACCTGCTTGACGGCGGGGTTAGTTGTCTTCTCCGGATTGTCGGAAAATTTTACCGCGGGAACAAGGATGCCCTGTTCATTTTCGTAAGCGGCAAGTTTGTAGACGCCGGTAAACGATGCGTCGTCTCCTCCCGTTACCATGCGCGTACCGACTCCCCAACTGTTTATCGGAGCGCCCTGATTCACCAGCGTTGAAATTATCGATTCGTCAAGATCGTTTGAAACGGCAATCGTGGCTTTCTGACAACCCGCCTCATCGAGGCAGCGGCGTACCTCTCTGGAAAGATAGTACATATCTCCGGAATCGAGGCGCACGCCGAAGCCGCCGCCTGAGTCTATTATTTCTTTGCCGACCTTTATCGCGTTTACCACGCCGCTTTTCACCGTGTCGTAGGTGTCAATCAAGAAAATAGGATGGACGGGGTACAGTTCGGCGTAGGCGTGGAACGCTTCCTCCTCGCTTGGAAAGCTCATTACCCACGAGTGAGCCATAGTCCCCATGGGTTTGATCCCGAATTCCTTTGCGGCAAGCGTGTTCGACGTACCAACCGCGCCGCCTATTATCGCTGCCCGCGTGGCGGACATCGCTCCGTCCAGCCCCTGTGCGCGGCGCAGTCCGAATTCCATAACTCCGCCCTTGCCGGAAGCAAGGCATACCCGCGCCGTTTTCGTCGCAATCAGACTTTGAAAGTTGATGATGTTAAGCACAAGCCCTTCGATTATCTGACATTCGATAAAGCTGCCGTCGACTCGCAAGATAGGTTCTTGAGGAAAGATAACGGAGCCTTCGTCCATAGCGTACAGATCGCCTGAAAAACGAAATGTTTTCAGGTATTCCAGAAAGCCATCGTCAAAAAATTTTAAACTCTGTAGGTATGCTATATCGTCATCCGAGAATGTAAAAGTTTTTAACTGATTAATCAGGGTTTCAAGTCCGGAAAAAATCGAATACCCACCCTTGAACGGGTGCTTGCGAAAAAACATTTCAAAAACAGAACGCCTGTTTTTTTTCTTTTTCCAATAGCCCTGCGCCATCGTCAATTCATAAAAGTCTGTAAAAAGAGCGGAAAGATTCTCCATAATAACTTAACTCCTGTATCGTCAATCCGTGTCAACAAGATTTTTCATTATATATTCACGGCGTTCCGGCGTGTTTTTTCCCATATAAAAGCTGAGGACTTGAGGAACTTTTTTCAACGTGTCAACGGCGACCGGCACAATACGCATATCAGCCCCGATAAACTGACCGAATTCCTTTGGGCTTATCTCGCCCAGCCCCTTGAAGCGGGTAACCTCTCCGCCGCTTCCGACAGTTTTGACGGCTTCGTCCCTCTCCTTTTCCGTATAACAGTAGTGCGTCTCTTTCTTGCCGCGCACACGGAACAGCGGCGTCTCCAGAATAAAGACCTTGCCGCTTGTAACAAGCTCCTCGAAGTACGACAGAAAAAATGTTAAAAGGAGGTTGCGTATATGGAAGCCGTCAAAGTCCGCGTCAGTCGCTATCACGATACGGGCGTAGCGCAGTCCGTCGAGGGTGTTTTCGATTCCCAGCGCCATCATCATGTTGTACAATTCATCGTTTTTGTATATCGCGGCGCGTTTCTTGCCGTGCATATTTTCAGGCTTGCCGCGAAGCGAAAATATAGCCTGCGTCATTACATCGCGGCTCGATACCATAGACCCTGTGGCCGAATCGCCTTCCGTAATGAATATCGTAGTCGCCCCGCCATGACTGCCGTCTTCAAGATGGTACTTACAGTCTTTTAACTTTGGTATTTTTATAGCGATTTTTTTTGCCGCTTCGCGGGCTTCTTTTTTTACGGAATTCAATTCGGCGCGAAGGCTTTCGTTTGCGAGAATTTTCGCTTCAAGTTTTTTCGCCGCTTCGGTGTTTTTATGGAGCCAGTCTTCGACCGCGTCTTTACATTCCTGCACGATCCATGAACGTATATCGGAATTTCCCAATTTATTTTTTGTCTGGCTTTCGAATATAGGATTCTTTAACTTGACGGAGACGGCGGCGGTCGTGCCTTCCCGTATGTCTTCGCTTTTGTAATCCTTTTTGAAATACGCCTGAACGCCTTTTAAGAGTCCCTCTTTGAAAGCGGAAAGGTGGGTCCCGCCGTCCGATGTATACTGCCCGTTTACAAAAGAAAAGTACGCCTCGCCATAGTTGTTCGTATGGGTAAACGCGAATTCGATTCTTTGGCCCTTGTAGTACGCCGCGGGATAGAGGCAGGAGGCATCATTTTCATCGCCGGTTTCTTCGGCGAGCAGGTCGAAAAGCCCTCTTTCGGAAACGTATTTTTTTCCGTTAAGGTTTAACGTTAGTCCGGTATTCAGCCAGCAGTAGGTCTTTATCCGCTTTTCGACAAATTCCATGTTGAATTGGTATGCGCCGAAAATATCGGCGTCCGGCAGGAATTCGACAAATACGCCGTTCTTTTGATTTTCTTTCAGCTTTGCGCTCCGTTCTTTTACGAGATTTCCGCGCTCAAAAACCGCCTCGGCGAATCTACCGTCGCGCACGGAGACTATCCTGAAGCGCGATGAAAGGGCGTTCACCGCTTTTGTGCCGACGCCGTTCAGCCCTACGGAAAATTGAAACACGTCGTCGTTATACTTCGCTCCGGTGTTTATTACAGAAACGCAGTCAACGAGTTTGCCGAGCGGTATGCCCCGCCCGTAATCCCGGACTTTGACAACGCCGTCTTTTATTTCAACGTCAACGCTTTTTCCGTTGCCCATGATGTATTCGTCAACGGCGTTATCAATGATTTCTTTTAGCAGTATATAGATGCCGTCATCGGGGTTAGACCCGTCGCCCAGCCGTCCTATGTACATACCGGTCCGCAGGCGTATATGCTCCAGCGATGACAAGGTTTGTATCTTCGACTCATCATAAACGGCGCTTTTTTTTTCTTTCAAAACAGACTCTCCAAATACGCCGCGGGCGCTGCCTTTGTTACAGTTTTACTGTTCCGCGCCGCCGGGCATTGAGATAATTTTAATACGTTTTGGGGATAGGCGGCAAGCTGTTAATAGGTAAAGCCAAGATGAGCCTTGAAATTCGGGAAAAAGCCGAAGGCGAGATATTGCGACTTAAAACCATGACAGAGCTTCCTTTGCCAATGCTGCTTGCCTTTGCGGGGATACCAGAAAGAACGTGGCGGGAATGGCAGGGGAGGCGCGGACTGGAGACCAAACACAACAACAACATTCCCCGCTGCTATTACCTCACGCCGGAGGAAGAAAAAGTCATACTCCATTTTTGCCAGAATAATTGCGCCGTCCATGAACAGTGGCACATAGATTTTTCATACATCAAGATTTGCGGCTCGTTTTTTTACTTCGTCAGTATCCTTGACGGCTACAGCCGCCTGATATTGAACTGGCGCTTATGCGACACGATGGAGGGCGTCAATGCCGAATTACTGGTAATGGAGACCAAAGAACTGTACCGCGAAGCAAAAAACCCACGGCTGATAAGCGACAAGAGGGG
>JAIRMY010000043.1 GCA_031258335.1 Spirochaetaceae bacterium
GATATATTTCTTGTTCGCGCAGCGGCTTGGCCCGCATTACGATGTTTTGATGCGACTAGGGCCTGATTTAAAGCCTGCCCGCCTGCTTGACAGGTTTATACCTTCGCGGGGGAAAAAAAACGAAACTCCGGATGATTCCCAGATATACCCCGGCATACTGCTTATTGAAACCGAAGACGGCGGTTCCGGTGAAAATGTTATCTCGTCCTCGGCGGTTTTTGATATGCTGATGGTGCTTGCCGAGATGGATGCCGACTCGCTGTTGATAGAGACGCCGGTGCTGGGGGTTTCAGGCGGACATTCATCGTTGGGCGAGGCGGAACTTGTCTACAGGTTTGATAAAGAATTCAACCTCGTAGAATCCAATATCAAGAATCTGTTTGACGGCATCAGACTCGGTTCAATAGCGCCTGTTGACGCTGCCCGTTATGTGGATGATGTTATAAAACTTACCGAACAGGGCAAGAACAGGCTGCTTTCCGCCGCCGTTCAGAACGATGAAGAACAGGCGGAACAGCTTGAGAACGCTATTTTGGTGTTTGGCGCCGTGTACATTCCCGGCGACCTTTTGGTTGATGTAATAAGGACTGATGATGCGCCGCCGCCGTTGAATAGGGCGCATTTTCCTGAGTATTTCCGTCCGCCGCCGGATAAAGACGGAAAAATCCGCCGCATTGCCCCTATACTGAGCGCGTCCCAAAACGCGGAGTACGAATACGCGGCATACAGTGCGCTAAAAAACAAGTTTGCCGGCGCCGAAGTAAGGACAACGGACGGCGGTTTTGTCCTTGCCCTCACTGAAAAAGCGCTGGGCGGCGTTTCACAGGAAAAAATCTTTGTTCTGGACAGGAATGCGTCTCTGTTGTTCGACATACCGCCTGATGGGGCGGCTTCGTTTAGAAAGATAGGGCTTGCCGTATTTTTGGAGTACGCCGAAACCGAAAAGATGCTTTACCGCCTGCTTGCCGAAGCGCCCACGCTTGCTCGGTACGCGGATATATCAGTCGAAAACTATCCGCCTTTTCTCTACGAGCAGGCTCTCTTACTCAGGACGGAGCTTCTGGAAAATCCCGGTGCGGAACTGTTGGAACGCTGGAAAAACCTACGTTCCGCGTATTACGATTCACTTGACAGTTTTTTTGACGGAGATAACGGCGCGGGAAATAAAATAGTTTCTTCGTTTAATGAACTGAGTGAACAGGAAAACCTTGACGATGCCGGCAGAAAACGGCTCGATTCACTGCGCGACGAACAGTTGGAAATGTTTAACACCGCCCGCGATTTATATGCGGATATTTCAGGGCTGCGCAAAAATCTTGAAAGCGAGTTAAGCGCGTCTTTTTGCATACTCGGTCCCGCTTCGCTCAATACAGATCTTTCCGCGATGTTTGCCAACAGCATTATGACCGGAAAATACATTATACCGGCAAATATAAAACAAATCCTCTACTGTTCTCTTTCCGTTGTTTTATTTTTGTTATTTTTGATGTGCGGAATGAGCCCGGCGGCTTCATTTTGTTTCTGCATCTTGATGACGGCGCTTACCCTTGCCGGTTTTTCTTACAGTTTTATACTGAGCGGCTTATGGATAGACCCTATCATCCCCGGTTCGGCGTTGGCTGTGGGCGCGTTTTTCTCTTCGCTGTACGCCCTGTCCAAAAAAAAAGAATCTGTGGCGCGTCTTCGATGCGCCTATGAGGGCATTGTGAGTGAGTCCCGCCTAAAAAAGATGCTGGCAGACCTGAGCCTTGCGGCGGATACGGTTTCTGAAAAGAAAACCGCCGTCAAAGCCGCTGTTGTGGCGGTCAGCCGCCCTGACCTTGCCGCCGCCGAAAACGGAGGGGACGCTCAAAAATCCGCGTCATCTTTGCAACAGTTTCGGGACGATGTTTGTACGGTTTTTACCAGCGCCGGCGCCGTGATATGCGGTTGCGAAGGCGATACGGTAAGCGCTGTTTTTGGTTCCCCACTGGAAATTTTTGATTTTGGCGGTAAGCGCGTCAGAAAAAAAAAGGTAAAAACAGAAAAAACACCGGTTAAGAGGGCTGTGGAAGCGGTAAATCTACTATTTGAAACGTTAAACGATGCGGGAATGCTTTATGCAGGCATAGATTACGGTGAATGTGTGTTCTACTACGCTCCGCTTACAAGGTATACCGCGTCCGGCAGTCCGGTTTTACGCTCGCGCCTCCTTGTAACACTGGCATATCGCGTCAAGACAAACGTATTTATAAGCAAAACCGCCGGAGAACAGGTAGATCCCGCCGTCTTACGCGGCGTAACGCCCGCCGGCGCGTCAGGCGACAGTACGGAAACGTCGATAAATGAGTTGTACTACCAGTTGCTGCTCCGGCGGTAAAATGACGCGGAAACGAGCGCCGCCTCGTTAGTCAGCGCCCCTTTCGTATCAAATGCCCTGCGTAAACCCGCTGGCGGGTTGGCATAATAGGGTTTTCCGGGTTATACTAGGAATGTGCCTTAGAGGAGTCTTTACCCTTCGCGTCTTGAATTGCGGAGACAGAGCGTTGAAATTGATTCATTACGCGGTGTTTGCGGCGTTGCTGTGCGTTTCGTGTACGCCGGTAAGGGCAAGGTTAAAACTTGTAGAGGGAAACGTATATTTTTCGCGGGGTTTGTACGCTGAGGCCGCCGGGGCGTACATAGAGGCTTTGAAAGACGCTAAAACCGCGCCTTATGCGGCTTATGCGCTTGGTTCAGCCTATTTTGCGATGGAACAGGATGACGCGGCGCTTGCTCGTTTTGGCGAAGCGGAAAAAAACGCTACGATAGAGAAAAACCGTGAACTCATCTACCGCAGCCGTTACAACAGCGGCATAGTCCGCTTCAAAAATGGGGATTTTTCAGGCGCCGCCGCTGATTTTAAGCGGGCAATGGAGGCAGACAACACGCGCGTAGACGCTAAACTCAATTTTGAACTGAGTATGTTGTCGCTTATGCAAAAAAAAGAAGACGCCCAAGTGCGGACAACACGGGAAGGCTATATAAACGAAGATGACAGACGGCGCAAAACAGAAATACTGTTCAACTATGTGCGCCAAAAAGAAAGCGACCGCTGGAAAAGCTGGGATTTTACCGGTGAAACCGATGTCTCAGGCGAGGACTATTAAAAATAATTTGAAAACAAAGAGTACAGCAAAAAAGATAATTTTTATAGCAACGTTAAATTTTGCGGTTGCCGCGGCAGGGGCTCTCGCGCAGTCCCCGCTCGACGATGTACCGGAACTAAACGCCCGTTCGGCTGTGCTGATGGATGCCGCTACGGGACTGATACTGTTTGAAAAAGACGCTGACACGCTTGTTTCCCCGGCAAGTTTGACCAAGTTGATGACCATGCACGTCGCGGAGAAAAAGGCGGCGGAAGAGGGCATCCCCTTTGATGAACCCGTCAGACTGCCGAGTCAAAGCTGGGCTGTAAACCAGCCGCCGCGTTCCAGCCTGATGTTTCTCGCGCAGGGGCATATAGTGAGCCTGCATGAGCTTTTTTTGGGCATGTCTATACCCTCAGGCAACGATGCCGCCGTTGCCGTGGCGCTTAATTTTTCGCCGACTATAGAGGCTTTTGCCAAACTTATGAACCGCGAGGCCGAGGCTATGGGCTTGAAGAACACTTTTTTTGTGGAACCGTCCGGAATTTCTGACGAAAATATTACAACGGCGCGGGATTTTGCCGTGTTTTGCCGTGAGTACCTTCGCTTATATCCGCAAAATCTGAAAAAATACCATTCTGTTACTCAATTTTCCTATCCAAAAACCTCGAATCTGCGCCTTTCACAGCAAAACAGGGTGAATACCATAGTTCACGGTAACCATAACAATCTACTTTACTCGTTTGCCGGGGTTGACGGGATAAAAACCGGCTACATAGACGAGGCCGGTTATAACATAGCGTTGACAGCCGAACGCGATGGCACACGCTTTATAGCGGTGGTACTCGGCGTACCCACCACGCTGGGATCCAGGCGCGGGATACGGGCGCGTGATGCCGACGGGGAAGCCCTCTTGACATGGGGATTTAAACATTTCAAGACGATACGCCCGGAAATCGCGTTGATTCCACCGGCAAGACTCTGGAAGGGGAAGGAGAATAGCATACCGCTGGATACACTAGGCGAGCGCGTTTTTACCGCCCTTACCGGACGCGGCGACGGCATTCGTTATGAATTCAACATAGAAGATCTTGTAGCCCCGCTGCCTGCCGGCTTTTCCGCCGGAACCATCACGTTTTACGACGTTACAGGCAAACTTCTGGAGATGGAACTCGTTACGACCATGGATGCCGAAGCCGGTAATTTTTTCAAGCGCCTGTGGGATTCTATACTGCTGTTTTTCAAAAACCCCCTGCGGCTTACATAGGCGGGTCTTCGAGCAGATTACAGTATTTACACATATCCGGCAGGTCCACGTCGGGGTCTATAAATTTTTCTCTAAGGTTGACGATGGCCGGATGGTTGAAAATTTCTTCGGACGTGCTGGAAAACGCGTTTATATCGGAGCGTAGGTTGACGGCGGAACCGCAGCAGGTTGTTATAATGCCGCCGCCGTCAATTGGAACGAGCTGCCATAACTCCCTGCATATCTTTTTGGCTTTTATGTTTGTATCGCTTGCCGTGTGTAAACTCTGCCAATCTACAAATTTTTTATACTTTGCCGATGTTCTTTCGTAAAAATCCTTGAACGCGGGTAGTTCACTGGTAAAAGTTTCCGAAGATTCTTGTCCCTTGCCATAGGGCCTACAGTTCCATAGCCTGAGCCGCGTACTGCCCGCCTTGTAGACAAAAGCAACCAAATCGTCAAGTTGATCCGGAGTCTTTTCCAGTTCAGACCGTGTGATCACATGAGAATTCTGTACCCTGTGTATTTTGTTCATTGCTGCAAGATTTTCACGCAAAAAGTCAATATTTGTGGGGTATATAGAAATGCTTATCTTTGAAAGCCCCGCCTTGGTAAGCCGTTCAATGAATTTCGGCAGCAAAAGCCCGTTTGTCGTGAGCAGCGTAAGGTGTCCCTGTGAACTTAAATATTCGACTATTTTCACAATATCTTTGCAGAGAAGCGGCTCGCCCCCACCGGCGAGGTTGACATACATAGCGTTCTTACAAAGAGGTGTCTGGAAAAGCTGTTTTATTTTTTCAAGCGTGAATTCTTTTTTAGGTGCGTTATCAAAAGTCCCATCCTGGGCGTCTCCGCAGTATGAACAGCGTAAGTTACAGCGGTTTACCATAGAGAGCGACATTTGTATAGGCGAATAGCGCGAACATGGATTAACCGGCAAAGGCCGTAGTGTTTTACTCTTTATATAATTAACAATCTTGGGCACGGACTGCGGGAATTTCAGGTATTTTAGTAATTCAAGATATAAACCAATTCGTGACGTTGAACCTTTCAAATTATTTTCTATCCTCCAAAATCAAACTTTCCGGTAATTATAATTTTTACCGGTAAAAACGTCAAGCCCGCCAGCGGGTTTAAAGGCGCTCCGCGCCCACCAGCGGGTTTAAAGGCGCTCCGCGCCCGCCAGCGGGTTTAAAGGCGCTCCGCGCCCGCCAGCGGGTTTAAAGGCGCTCCGCGCTAGCATGCCCAAGGCGGGCTTCGGCTTCTGCGTTCAGGGTGAAAGGGGCGATTTGCATACGCGGCTGATAGCGTGTTTTTACTCCAAAATTATAATAAGGAGGAAGGAGCCCCCCGCGACCGCCACAAACCGCTTGCGGTTTGCCGTGGTGCGGTTGCGCCGGTGGCGCACCGCACAACGGGACCAGCGCAAGGGATTG
>JAIRMY010000058.1 GCA_031258335.1 Spirochaetaceae bacterium
GCCCATGTAAGGTGAAGCTCATGGTCAGGACCAAGGTCATAGAAGGCGCCAAGCTGCACCGTGGGCGCGGCTTGGGGTTCAGGCGGATCATCCTCCGTAACAACAACTTTGGACCCATCGCTAGAATTCCACTTATCCATATTAACCGGTGTATAAATATTGATCCCTAAACCGGCTACAAGCGTAAACGGTTTAACCGGTTTTACCGTGTATTCCGCGCCGGCAAAAATCAAATTTTCACTCACATCGGCGGTTTGTATAAAGTCAGCCGTTCTGGAGGCCGCATCCCAACTTTTATGGCTGAATTGCTTGAAATCAAAATTGCCCGCTATCTTACTCGAACTGTTGATGTTGTAAGCGACATGGAGTCCCGCGCCGAAAGTATAGTCGTCGTAATCGGAAATCTGAGACTCGCCCGCGAGCCACGCCTCATACGCGTTATCGCCGCGCGCACTGCCACCGCCGAAAACAGGATAAGGGTAAAGCCTGTTGTTATACTTATCAAAAAATCCCGTGGCGTGTACAGAAAAGTCATCCGTGGTCCAATCCCCGTTCAGGCTTACCGTATGCCGCCTGACGTAAGGCCATTCCCAAACGGAATAATTTGTGCCGTTCACGCTTGGCGGAGAGACGCCTTTATCAGAATCCGAATAGGAATAACTTGCCCATACGTCAATGGTTTCGCCCGGAGTGAACCCAAAGAGTGCGCTAATTTTAAGGTCGCTTGATTTTGACCAGAGCCTTTCGCCTTTTTCCTGGGGGTTTCCGTATTTGCTTGTATCATCGGCGGAAGTCCATGGTTCAAAGCTGTCCGGTAAACGCCAGTGGTCAACGTCACGCCATGTAAAAGAAGCCTTGGCGTAAAATAAGTCAAGTTTGGTTCCCGCGCTGAATGTTTGCAGGTTCCCAGCGTACAGCATCTTGCCGTCTATGTCCCATGATGATTTTAGGGATGCCTCAAAAGGTTTCCGGGGCTTTGCCGATCTCATCACGATGACGCCGCCCATGTTGTTGGAACCGAGCATCATGGAACTGTAGCCCTTGTTGATGCTTATGCTTTCTATGTCGGTGGTTAAAAAACGGGAATAGTCTATCTGCGATCCGTAGGGGTCGCCCCACGGAACGCCGTCAAGGTACACCGGAACAGTCGCCTGTCCAAGTCCGCGCATCGTGAAACCCGATTCATTTCTCGCGCCGCCCGCGTCCAACGGTATGAGGCCGGGCACCCAGCGAATCGCGTCTATGAGGTCGCTGTCGCCGCGCCTGTCCATCTGCTCCCGCGTGATGAATTCCGTGGTTTCCTTGTCCTCGCTCAGTTCTACCGCCGGCAGTAGAACGGCGCCGTCATCGGGCAGGTCTTGCCCGTAGGCCGATACCGCCGCAAACAACGCGGCGGTAAAAGCAAACTTTTTTAGTAGTCTCATATTTCCTCCTGTGGAATTATTTGTAGAAACAATACCATTATGCGAATACTTTGTCAATATAAATCGCTTTACAAAAAAAATTCTATTTGTTACACTGTTTCGAGACGCGAAAATGCGCGGGGGGCTTATGTGGGAACTGTATGACGAATTGATTGAACCGATACCGGCGGAACTATGCGTAGACGAGGCTATTACCGGTAAATACTGGACCTTTGTCCATGCGGACGGCGGTACAGGCCCGGGCAGCGGCGGGGCGGGGCTCGCCATGACATTGGATAAGCCGGTACGCCCCCGAACCTTGACAAAACAGATGGCCGGTATGAGTTTGCGCGCCCTTGCCGCTTTCTCAAAATCGTGGAATTTTGAAGAGGCGTCTCTGGGTGTCGCTGCGATAAACGCGTGGTGGAACGCCCCCCGGCAAAAGGCAGCGGCTCTCTCGCTCGGCATAGGGAATGATGACTCATTCAGCTTTTGGAGGGAACGGGTCGTTGGTAAAAAAGTCGCGGTAATAGGGCATTTCCCGTATCTTGAAACTAAAATCGGGGATGTTTGCAAACTTTCAATCCTGGAAAAACGCCCTATGGAAGGTGATTTTCCCGACTCCGCCTGTGAATACCTGCTACCGGAACAGGACTATGTTTTTGCCACGGGCGTAACGCTGATCAACAAGACGTTGCCGCGCCTCCTCGAACTCTCCCGCCATTGCGGGATTATCCTTGCCGGTCCCAGCGTCCCGCTTGCCCCGCCCCTGTTTCGGCGCGGCGTAATAGACTTACAAGGCTTTGTCATTACAGACACGGCAAGATGCGCCGCCGCCGTCATGGGCGAAGCGCACAGCGGCATATTTGATACAGGCAGGCGCGTAAGTTTAACGGAGGAAATGGTAAAATGAAAAAAAATAAACCGCATAGAATTGTGCCGGATGACGAAAGGCCGGAACTTGATTTTTTGGGACGCATCTTTTGCCCGTTCAAAGAACGCTTTGGCGCCGCCTGGCATGAATGGGTAGAGCGTTACAATGAAGCCCACACGGAAAAACTCCGCGTTGCGGTTCAATCCACGATGAAAGATGACGTTTTGAACGACATCAGCACGATAAGAGACATGGCAAAATTTCCGTCAATCAATACGGAAGGCGGCTACGAGGAATTTTTTAAGGCGGATTTTCTTGACTCCGGTGAAAGGCTGGCGCTTTTTAATGCGCTGCCCTTGCCCGATAGAATCAGCCCTGTTTTTGACGGACTGTGGTTGCCCGATCCAAAAGGCATCTTTACCATTTACGGGGCCATGCCTTACGTTCTACTGGTCAACCACGAGCGGCTCGGCGGCCGTCCCGTCCCGCACCGTATAAGCTACCTCACAAAGCCGGAATACGCCGCCTCGTTAGGGTCTGTTTACGCGATAAACGACATAACAGAGCTTCTGCTCTTGGAGATTTGGAAGGAACAAGGAGAGGCAGGGATTCGCTCTCTTGCCCGAAACATAGGCTTTGGCGGAAGGGAGGCGGCGATTGCCGAGGACGCTTCCGGTATAGGCAGCGGCGCTTCTGTTTATGTGTTGTCGTGGATAGCCGCGAATGACGTTCCCAAGAGAGACTACCTCGAAATTGTCTGGCCTGAGGACGGAGCGCTATTTTGCCCCCTGTACGCTATCGCAAAGAAAGAAACGGAGGCGGCTCAAATTGAACGGCAAAAAACCTGCGCCGATTTTTTGTTTAGCCCTGAGCTTGGAGCAGCCATGGCGGAAATATACCTCGTCCATGTGAACGCCGACGTAAGGCATAAAACGCCGCCTGCCGCCCGCTTCCGCTGGGTAGGCTGGGATTATATATACGAAATGCCCGTAGAGGAACGTGTAAAAACGATAGAAGATATCTTTATCGATGAAAGAAAAAAAATGGCGTAGGGGGCATCTCAAAAGACGTAACCCGTGGCGGATGGAAAATATGGTTTATTGGAAATAGCGGAAATATGTTTACGAAAATAGGTATATTGCTCTTTTTACTTGTTTCAGGCATTGAATATTTGGCTGCCGAAACATTGACGACACGGATAGAAAATGCCGATGTTGGCATGGGCCAATTGATGGTTGGGATTTTTAATGACGAAAAAACATTCCCGGATACTTATTTCAGAGGGGAAAGAGCGGCTGTTTCTGAAACAACAATGGTAATTACATTACAAATTTACCCAAAGAACGATATGCCGTATCGGTATATCAGGATAGTAATAATAATGAACGGCTTGATAATTGAGGGAAAAAATGAATCTGTTGATACATGATCTGAATAATTTTAATCAAACCTTTTCATTAAAAAGTGACCCAAATAATACGGTGATAATATCAGATAATGGCAAAATCCATCCCTGTATTTGCTGTTTTGGCTGTTGGATTAAAACACCGGGCCAATGTGTAATTAAAGACGGTTATGACAATATGGGATTATTACACGCACAATGTAATCACTTAATTATTATAAGCCAATGTTTTTATGGGAGTTATAGCTCGTTTGACGCTGATGAAGCCGCCCCATGGACAGGAGATGTCCTGCGCCTTGCCGGTATCCACGGCGCCAGAGAGTACACCTGTTAAAATAGTCCACCGCGGAGTACACTGTAGAGAGGAGCGTATTTATGGGAATTTTTACGACAGAAATTACCCTGGCCAACGTCGGGGACATCAGCGCCGCGAGAAATGGATTCATCTCGGAGGCAAATATCCGCGCCGTTACGCTGGATGCCATACCCGACACAGGGGCATGGACGCTGATTATCAACGAGGTTGTCCGGCAAAGGCTGGGGCTTGCCGTTGTAAAAACGGTAACTTCCAGCCTTGTCGACGGCTCCGCCGCGCAGTACGGACTAACCGAACCGGTGGAAGTCCCCACGGCGATCAGAGGGTACACCTGATCTTATAACCCGACATGGACTGCCGTCTTTCGCCGCTTGCAGGCGTTGTGAAACGGCAGATTAGGCGTGTCAAGTATGACGGAAAGGTAGAGAATGGAAAATAGATTTTTCGCTGTTTCTTATGCAGTTTTAGCCGCGTTATGTTACGGTGTAAGCATACCGGTCTCAAAATTATTGTTAGACGATCTTCCCCCTGTATTTATTGCCGGGCTGGTTTACACCGGTGCCGGTTTAGGGATGCTGTTGATAAAAATATTCCAAAACAAAAATATTCCCCAAAAAGAGGCAAAAATTACAAAAAAAGAATTGCCCTTTACAATAGCAATGGTTGTATTGGATGTATTAGCGCCGATTTTCTTAATGATAGGCTTATCAAAATCAACGCCGGCAACGGCTTCACTGTTAAATAATTTTGAAATTGCGGCGACGTCGCTGGTCGCGTTAATAGTATTCAAAGAGGCGGTCGGAAAAAGAACTTTTGCCGCGATAATTTTAATAACCATAGCCAGTATAATTTTATCCGTTGACGATATTTCCGGCGTTTCATTTTCTTTTGGCTCAATTTTTGTACTGCTCGCCTGTGTCTGCTGGGGTTTTGAAAACAACTGTACAAGCAGGCTTTCGTTAAAAGACCCGCTGGAAATTGTAATTATCAAAGGCATAGGTTCAGGGTTTACCTCATTAATCATCGCGTTTATCGCAAAACAGTATAATCTGGACATAAAATATATTTTGGCGGCATTACTCTTGGGTTTTGCCGCCTACGGTCTAAGCGTATACTTTTACATATACGCGCAGAGAAACCTTGGAGCGGCAAGAACAAGCGCCTATTACGCCCTTTCTCCGTTTATCGGGGCGGGGCTGTCTTTTATAATATTTAAGGAATCTCTGACAGTTTCCTACCTGACGGCGCTGGGTATAATGGCCATCGGGGTTTATTTTACGGCGTTTGAGAAGCATGAACATTCACATCTGCATAAATTCGCCGAACATGAACACCGTCATAATCATAGTGACGGGCATCACAACCATACACATGACGCTTCAATAAATGGAGAGCATAGTCATCCACATATTCATAATACAATGGAACATGAACATTCACATACGCCGGATTTACACCATTCCCATGAACATGAGGAAATACGGAGTTTACCATGCCGATAGAACAATACACTCGGCTGGTGTCTGGCGAGGCGGTAAAAAAAGCGGTTTCCATTGAAGCGATACAGGAACTTGCCATTGAAATGCATGAATCACTTCGCGCCCTTGCGGTAACTGAACGGGCAAAGCCGGTATTTATAGGGACATTCCTCGTTACCGCAATGAGTAAAATGTTCAAGGATGCAAGCGGTAAAGATATAATTAAAATACGCGGCAATTCCTTTTTTGGCGTTGAGAGCGATGATGACATTTATACCCTTGCCATTGCCAACATGATTGTTCGGGGCGATGGCAAATCAAATATTGTTTTTGGCGACTGTTTTAACGCTGATATGAGCCTCCCCGCCGCAAGCAGCGGGGTATCACTCGTAGAGCGGCGGGGAGGCTCGTTCTGTAAGACAAGCCGCGTAGCGGCTTGCCGCTGTCAGGTGTGCCGGTGGCACACCTGACACGCGGTAGGTGGCATTGGTTTACTACCAATTTTTGTGAGTGCTACTGATTCTAACCAGCGGCGGGGTATTAAACCCCAAGGCAGAATAAAAAAAATTGCATAACTATCGGGGCAGAAGGTAAATTTGCGTTTTATCAATGCAAAGATTTTGTTGCCGGCGTTAAAATATATACGCTGCGCCATGAAAAATTAAATGCTTACAACGCCCTTTTTGTGTGTACCGTGCTCAACGCTTCCGTATATAAATACAGTTATGGCAGGGCAAGGATATTGAGTAAAATCAAAGATGAAATAATCAAACTTCCCATAGACAAAAATGGCAGTCCTGACTGGGAATTTATGGAGAACTATATAAAAGCATTGCCTTATTCAGATAAAATATAATTTATCAATTTCCAATGCGGCGCCGTCCGCCATCCGCGTTTTGCTTTTTTTCAAAACCCGCTTGACAAGATATTGAGAATCGTGCTATTCTTACAGCGTTAGAAGGGAGTAGTTGTAAAATTCAAAATCAACATACTGGCGGATAGTCCCGCCTGGTTTTGAATCCCTTGCGGATAACGAGACTTTTAACATGATTTTTCCTTTTTTGGGGAAATTGTGTTAAAAGTCTTTTTTTATGCGCGGTAGGCGGCTCATCCTAAGATCGTAATAGGAGTAAATTATCATGGGTCTATTAGAAATTATTTTAATTGCCGTAAGTTTGGCAATGGATGCGTTTGCCGTATCAATCACGCTGGGTTTATCCGTAAAAAAGTGTCCCTCAAAAAAACCAAAGTTGACGGAAATTATGATTCCGGGTTTGTATTTTGGTTTCTTTCAGTCCCTCATGCCCGCGATTGGGTATTTTGCGGGCATCTTTTTTGTAAGCAAATTAGAGGATCTGGATCATTGGATAGCCTTGGCTCTGCTCGGATGTATAGGTGGAAAAATGATAAAGGACAGCTTTTCAAAAGAAGATAGAGAGGAAAAACATGATAAAAATTCTTTTGGATTTGTAAAAATGCTGCTTTTAGCCATTGCCACCAGTATTGACGCGCTCGCCGTAGGCACAACGTTTGCCTTTTTCAAGGTGAATATATATACGGCGATAGCAATAACAGGCCCCGTCACTTTTTTCATTGCGACAAGCGGCGTGTTAATCGGCAGTGTATTTGGAACAAAATTCAGGTCAAAGGCGGAATTTGCCGGAGGCGCGGTTCTTGTCATAATAGGGATAAAAATTTTAGCCGAACATCTTTTCTTCTAACGCCTTGACAAACCGCCCCCTCATTCCCTACCATGAATCATATTCGGGTGATTAACTCAGTGGGAGAGTGCTACCTTCACACGGTAGAAGTCACTGGTTCAAGTCCAGTATCACCCATGGCGGAGGGGCGGCAGCCAAGGCGCTTGCTACTATGAGACAAGCCCTGTAAGGAGACTGCATGGCAAGAGTCGAACTCAAAGGCATCAGCAAAGTGTATGACGGTTCTATCCGGGTTGTTGATACCGTTGATGTTGTCGTTGAGGACAAGGAATTCGTGGCTTTTGTAGGGCCTTCCGGCTGTGGAAAATCGACAACCCTGCGTATGATAGCCGGACTCGAGGATATTACCGAAGGCGAACTGCTAATAGACGGCGAATTGATCAATGACACGCCGCCCAAAGACAGAAATATAGCGATGGTGTTTCAAAATTACGCGCTCTATCCGCATATGACGGTGTACGAAAACATGGCTTTCGGGCTTCGTATAAAGAAGATGAAAAAAGATGACATCGACAAACGGGTACGCGAGGCGGCAAAAATCCTTGACATAGAAAAATTTCTTGACCGCAAACCCAAGGCGCTATCAGGCGGCCAGCGTCAGCGTGTCGCGTTAGGGCGGGCCATAGTCAGGCAACCCAAGGTATTCCTGTTTGATGAACCGCTCTCCAACCTGGACGCTAAACTTCGTGTCCAGATGAGAGCCGAGCTTTCAAGCCTGCGCCGCCGTCTTGACGCAACGATGATATACGTTACGCATGATCAGGCGGAAGCGATGACCATGGCGGACAAGATAGTCGTGTACAAGGACGGCAAAGTACAGCAAATAGGCCCGCCGTTGCGCCTTTACAACTACCCGGCAAACAAATTTGTCGCGGGCTTTATCGGTTCGCCGCCGATGAATTTTTTGACAGTTACCGTTGTCGAAGAGGACGGCGGCGTCATGCTTGACGAGGGCAGCTTCAGGCTTCCGGCATACACGGAACACGCGGAACACTTAAAAAAATATGCGGACAAGGAAGTATACTTAAGTGTACGCCCCGAAGATTTAATCCTTGGCGGTGACCCCGAAGCGAAAAACAGCATACCGCTCTTGGTAAGCGTTGTAGAACCGCTCGGCGCGGAAACCATGCTCCGGCTCAATACAAAGACGCAGGATTTGGTTGCCCGGATGCCCCCAAACCGTGATTTTACCGTGAACGAGGAACTGCGCTTCACGCCGCGTATGGAAAATGCCCGTTACTTTGACAAGGAGACGGAGTTCGCCATCCTCCCGCAGCCGGAACCGCAGCCGCAAGATGCGTAGCCTTTCCAACGCCGTTTACGGTTTTGCCGGATTGGGGCTTATGGGCGGGTCTTTTGCAAAGGCAATCCGCGCAAAACTGCTTGACGAGCCCGGCGCAAGCGGTAAAATTTTCGCGCTTGATACCAACAAAGCAACGCTTGGCGCCGCCGTTGAACGCGGCATCGCCGACCAAACTTTTGAACCGGATTGCGCCGCGCTGATGCTGAAACAATGCGATGTGGTCTTTATATGCCTTTACCCTTCAACAACTATAGATTTTCTTAAAACATACAGGGACGATTTCAAAAGCGGGGCGCTTGTAAGCGACATTTCCGGCGTAAAAATGGGCGTTATGGGCGCTCTCCTCGATATTTTGCGCGAAGATGTGGATTTTATCTGCGGACATCCCATGGCAGGCAGTGAAAAAGAAGGTTTTTATCACTCGTCCGAGTATCTTTTTGAGGGGCGCAACTATATTTTGATGCCCCATAAGGCAAATAAACCTGAAAACCTTGATTTTTTTAAGAGTTTGGCTGGGGCTCTGGGCTTTTCGCGTATCACGGAAACGGATTATCTGTCGCATGACCATAAGATAGCGTTTACCAGCCAGCTTTGCCACGTAATAGCGTCCGCGCTGGTGGAAAGCGCCGAGGACACGAAAATAACGGCGTTTGGCGGCGGCAGTTTTGAAGACCTGACACGTATAGCCATGATAAACGCCCCGCTGTGGACGGAACTCTTTCTTGCCAACCGCGGAGAGCTTTTATCGCACATAGAAACATTCAAACTATCGCTGGAAAAAATATCGGCGCTGATTGCCGTCTCCGACAGCAATGGACTCTGCGAGTTTCTTGAAGCAGTACGCCTTAAACGTACCGCTATGTCGATGCTATGCTGATGGCGGGGCGGCCGCTTGGGCCGTCCCCGTTTAGCGCTTAGTCATCGTACTCGTCTTCGTCAAAATCATCGTCGAAGTCGTCATCGTCATCGTCATCGTCATCATCGTCAAAGTCTTCGTCATCCTCGTCATCATCGAAGTCGTCGTCATCATCATCGAAATCATCGTCATCATCGAAGTCGTCATCATCAAAATCCTCGTCCTCATCCTCGTCATCAATATAGTCGTCATCTTCGTCATCGTCGTAGGCAACCCTTGGCCGAGTCACAAGGCTTACTCTTTCGGCGCGGCAAAACATGGAGTCCAATACCGCCGCGCGAAGTCTTTCCGCTAAATCGTTTTGCATAACATTTTTCAGAACCATAACGCTCTCCGTCAATTAAAAAAACTTAAGCGCCGCCACATGATTTTTGCAAAGCGGCTCATAAAAACATAGATTAACATATAATCTATGTCAAGAAATTTCGATGCGCAACCCTACGGCGTCTCGTCAACCCCGGCAGCTTCTTCGGTTTTTTCGGCAACAGCCTCCGGCGGAGTCAGATTGGTAATCGTAAAGACTTCTTCCTGACCGTTCAGACCTTCCGGTTTGGAATAGTTGTACGTAACCGTCGCGCCGTCGCACAGTATAGGCGATGCAATGGTCTGCGCCTGCTGCCTGAAATCGCCGGCAAGAAACGCCTCGCTGGAAAGCGTACTTATGTCTGTTTCAACGAAGTATATCCTGCCGCCCATTGTAAAATCCATCTCTATGGCATAGCGGCCTTCGCTTTTCCGGCCCGTTGTCTTATCCGTTAAACGGTAAACAAGGTCGTGTTCAAAGGTTATTTCCTTGCTGTCATTGCTCACCAGAATTTTCGCTTTGGGATTCGACAGAGTCGGGTTAAACACGTTGATAACATAGACGGCAAGGGGACCGTCGTCTTCGGAAAGCGAATTCATGTTAAACAACGCGCTCTGTTCAGCGCCGTCTTTTATCTGGATAGATATGCTGTTCCCGTTTATGCTCTGCGAAATCGTGTACGAACCGCCGGTGGATAGTTTCGCGACGGCAGAGATGGGCTGCAATGTCCATGTAGAACCATCGTTGTAATTCACCTCGAACACATGTATTCCGGGAGACATTTTGACTACCTGGGAATAGTTGTTATCCGGCTTCGTCCAATGTACCTGATAGTTATCCACTTTGGAAATGGCGAGGTTCGGAGAAATTTTTACAGTTACAAGCTGTTTTTCGTCCGCTCCTATGGGGTTGAACGTTCCCCTGTCTACCGGAACATCGCAAGAGGCAAGGGCTATCATGCACGCCGCCGCCAAAATCCATACCTGCCGCGCCGGGGCGCGTATATACGCTGCTTTCATAGTTATTTATCCTTAACATACGTCATAAATTTGATTCAAGACCGCCAACTTTGATTGGCATCCACCGTCTGTATAAGGATTTTATGTAAGTGGCTTTTATATGTCAATAACCATGCGGCCGTAAGGTTAACATTTACCCCGTCTGGGGACAGCAGAGCTCAATTCGCCCGCGGCAAAGGCCTGGGGCAAGGTTTTTCCCGAAGGAACGAGTAGTAGTGAACCTGATGCGTCTATCCCTGTAACAATGCCCTCCAACGTGGATTGTGGTGAATTGCCAACGCCCGCGGCAAAACGCATATCCTGCCCTTTCATGTAGAGCCGCTTTTCGAGCGCTTCCCGCCATGAACCGTCAAAATCCGGTGAAAGCGTCTCCGAAAGGGCGTACAGTACACGTTGAAGGGTAAAAAATACCCGGTGCGGCGGCTCTATATACGGCGCCGCCCTGTCCGGGCTTAACCTGGCAAGGATGGACGCTATAGAAACGGCGTTGGCCGGTAAATCCGTTTCGGCTATGTTCACCCCTACCCCTATCAGAACAGTCCGGCAATCGCTTTCGGTTATGAGGCCGGCGCACTTTCCGCCGTCCAACATCACATCGTTAGGC
>JAIRMY010000206.1 GCA_031258335.1 Spirochaetaceae bacterium
AAACTGTACGATATGGGCAGCACAGTCCCCCTGTTCAACAGAAGCGCTTCCGCCTCGGAAAGCGTTTTCCAGCGGGACTCGCCTTCTTCCTCCATCGAAAGGTCCATCAATTTCTCGTAGTCGGGATCGTTGTACCCGGCGTCGTTCAGGTTGGAGTCACGCCGCCACATCTGTAGAAATGTATACGGGTCGGCAAAATCGCCTATCCATGTAGAAGAACCCACGTCATAATCATCACCTTTGAGGCTGTCAAAGTATTTGTCAAACGGAAACACCTCGATTCTTACCGGAATTCCCAGTTCGTCCATCCATGCCGCTGACATGAGCCCGCCTACACGCTCAGCCTCCATAGCCGGGGTGAGCCGTATGACCAGTTCGGGCAGCTTCTCGCCGTCAGGATAGCCCGCTTCGGCAAGGAGTTTCCGCGCCTCCTCCGTGTCCGGCTTGACCCCCTCAACTTTGGGATACCCCACAATGGGGTATATAAGTGTTTCCGCCGGGATGGTGTTCCCCTCGCGTATCTTATCCCAGGGCAGGGCGAGAACCATGGCGCGGCGTATCCTCCAGTCATCCCAGGGCTTACGGATAGAGCGGATAAAATAGTAATGTGTGGCAAACATGGGATTCACGACTATGCCTGAAAGGTCTGTGAGCTTGTCCAAATCAACATCGCCTAGAATCCACTGTGCCTCGCCGGAATTCCACATGGCGGAAGCATCCCCTCCGTCATCGGTAAGTTTGACGGTAATTGTCTTGAAGGCGACCTCCCCCGCGTCCCAGTATGCCTCGTTGCGGGCAAGCACCTTGGTCTTGCCGTTATTTTCCAACAGATAGTAAGGCCCGTTGGAAATAGGCGCGGTCTTTGACCAATCTTCGATGGCAAGCATAGAAGGATGAATGGGGCTGAAAGAATGATGGCATAGCATACTCGGAAAAAACGATGCCGGAGAGATGAGCCTGACGACCAACGTTTTATCGTCCGGCGCTTCTATACCCACCTTGCCTTCATCGGTAATCCGCCCTATACGGTAATCCCGCGCCCCTTCTATGATGTCGAACAGCGATGAATAGGGAGAATCGCGCCCGGGCTCAAGCAAAGACAGCCATGAAGCGCGGAAATCCTCGGCGCGTAAGGCATCCCCGTTCCAGTAACGGGCGTGTTCCCGCAGCGTAAAGGTCCAGACTTTCTTGTCGTCCGACAGTTTCCAACTCGCCGCCGCGGCGGGAACAGGCTCCATCGTCAACGGATGGTACGAAAAAAGCCCCTCGTACAGGCCTGTATAAAACTGCGCCTCGCTGGCAAGGTAAGATTTTCTAAAATCTAGTTCAATGTCGCTGCCGGACATAGTTATGGTAAGCGAATCGCGGTCTGTAACCGGAGGGCGTTTTTGCGCATAATCCGGAGACTCGTCTTCCTCCGCGTGAGCAGGCTGAAGACAAAACAAAATAATAAACAGCGTAAAGAGAACCGCGGCGGGGCGGCGTTGTTTTTGGTTTTCAAGTTTATTTAACAAAATAAAATCTCTCCGTTTCTAACTGTAAACATCAATTTAACTGTAAACACCAATTTAACCGTAAATATCAATGCCAAGTTTTTTAAACTGCTCCTGTTCTTGATACCGTGCGTGATAATCGCGCAGCTTATCCGAAGCCTTGGCGATGGAGTTTTTCAAGGCGGAAAGCTCAGGTTTAATTCCCTTAACCCTCTGCCGGCTGTCCTTGTCGGCGGCATTTTTAAAGTATTCGTCAAGCCCGTTTAAGGTTTTGTGGAAAGCATCTACGTCCTTTATGTTACGCTGAAGCAGATCTATAAGCTGATTTTCATCCATCAGTTCAAGTTTCTTTTCGGCGTTACCGCGCGCGGAAACCGCGCCCAGAATAGAAATCTTTTTATCCAGCATCGCGTAAAACCGGCTCATATCCACCTTTTCCCTAACTATCGAATTTTTTTCCGGACTCATGTATTCAATCTCGTAAACGATCATATCCGGTTTCTTATTCGTCATTTGGGCAAGCAGGTTTTTTATCTTTGCCCAAAACCCGCTCTTTTGGTTTTCCAGCAGATCGCTGTTTTCGCTTATTTTCGTACGAATCTCGGCAAGATTGACGCCCGCTATGCCTATGCTGTTAAGTCCGTCTATCAAAATAGATTTAAAAGAAACCGGCTCTTTTGCCGCATTTTTCTTTACCTGCATCCCGGCGGTAAGCCCCTGTAATACTTTTTCCCGCAGCGAAGCGGAATCGGCGGAATAGTCTTCCTTTACAAGTTCATCAACCAGTTCCGCGTAAAACGGAGCGCCGCGCATCTGGCTGTTGATTTTTTTTTTGATATTCGCCGTTGTAGCTTCCGCGGCGCTCATCGAAGACGTAATATTTACGCGCATATCATACTTGTACAATTCGCGGTTATAGCCGCTGAGAAGTTTAAGCGTATTTATGATTGATTTTGTGCTTTTTGCAAGCATGGCGAGCGCGTCGGTCACAGTCTTTGCGGTAATCTGATCGGTAATACCCTGACGCATGTTAGTAACAACTTCGCTTAACGCCTGTGTCGTAACGTTTATGCCGTCAGGCGTCAGGTGTACCCAGTCTATGTACTTTACCAAACCTATTATCACTTTGAGGTTTTCCTGGGTAAAGTTATCTGTAGAAAATTCATAGAAGTTTACCAAAAAATCAATTCCGTTATCCAGCGCCGAAAGCCGTATGCCAAGTTGGTCCCGTTTGTTAGAATCGTTAAAAGGCCCGGCGGGCGGGACAGAAAGTTCGTTTACCATCGTGTCATTCTTGTAAGGGTCTTCGTTGATAACCCCTTTATTCGTGAACAGGCTGTAAAGCGTAGAAATTCCATTATGAAATTTACGAAATTCTTCTTTGAATTTTGGCAGTTCCGTTTTATCAAACCAATCTCTCCGCGTATCCAACGCGGCTTTAAGTTGTTGTATATAATCATTTTCAGACATACGTTTACATTATTATCGGTAAAACCCCTTGTTTTCAAGCCCGCCAGCGGA
Organism: Spirochaetaceae bacterium; assembly: GCA_031258335.1. Lineage (GTDB taxonomy): Bacteria > Spirochaetota > Spirochaetia > Treponematales > Breznakiellaceae > JAIRMY01. Next base: position 3,015 of record JAIRMY010000206.1, read on the forward strand.
TCTAATTTCCGCGTCGCTTTTACGAATGTAAAGAGGCACCGAGCAAAGCGGATCCTCCGCGTCTTTCCCCGCCAGAATGAGCGGGCGGGTTTCTCTGATATAACGCGGCAGGAGAGAGGCATAACCGGAACGCGGGATTTCCGTTAAAATAAGGGCGCCGGGCAAAAGAGGTGAAAGCGCGTCTTGGGCAAGAACGGCGCCCGGCCCTGTCAGCATAAAAACATCATTCACCGTCCCCCTGCCGGCCGCCGTCCCCCCGCCATCCGCGGCTCCGCCCAAGTCCGCTCTTATACGCCCCGCCAGTTCCTCCGCGGCGCAGTCAAGGTATTCCGTAAGCCGCCCGCCGTTCCGGTACAAGGCGGCAAAGAAACGGCGCTGCTTCGCGTCAAGAACAGGGACGCAGAGGACCGGGGAATGGTGAAACGGGTATGCCATGCAATCAAGGGTAGGCACGGAAACCATGCGTTTGCCGAGGGCGAAAGCGAGTCCCTTTACGGCGGCAAAACCTATTCTGAGTCCGGTAAACGAGCCGGGTCCTTTCATGCAGGCAAGAATATCTATATCCTCACGTTCCAGACCCGACAGACTTACCAGCCCGCTGACCGCGTCAAATAGGAGTTCGGAATGAGACGCGCCGGCATCCACGGAGAAACAAAAGTCTCCCCTATCTGTGGAAAGTCCGATAGAAAGAAATTCCGTAGCCGTATCAATGGCGAGTATATTCAATTTTCCGTCCGTAAACCGGTTGAGCCTGAGATGTGGATTTCCCGTTTGCCGGCATCCGAAATCGCTATTTTGACGTGTACGGCGCTAGGCGGTAGGCTGGCGCTTACACGTTCAGCCCACTCTACAAGGCAGACGCCGCCGCCGTACAAGGCCTCGACACCGCCTGCGCCTTCAAAATCTTCCGGGCCGGAAAGCCGGTAGGCGTCTATATGGTAGACGGGAAAGCGTCCTTCGTACTCGTGGATGATGGTATATGTAGGGCTTGTAACAGGCTCATCAACTCCAAGTGCATAGCAAATCCCTGAGCAAAGACAGGTTTTCCCAGCCCCTAGCGGGCCTTCCAGCGCGACAACGCCGCCTTTTTTCAGAGTTTTACCAAGAGATAGTCCTAGTACAAACGTTTCTTCGTAAGAATCGGTAGTAAACGAAACATTTTGCCCCCCGGCTACATGGGGCGGCGGTGAATTTTGCGCGCCGTCTCTGCTATATGGGCAGCTTGCCTTCGGATTCAAGACATTCAATCTTTTTCTTGATCTCCTTTAACAGGGGTACCAGCGGATAATCTACCTTATCGGCCATTGTTATAGCCGTTTCTTTGATACCAAGAGGCAAAGTTTCTATGGTCCAGTTAATCCGCATATCATGGTTTTTTCCGGCTATCTCGACTACAGCCTTGCCCGAGTACGCGCGCCGGTAGTATATCGGGACATCTTTGCGTACCATATCTTTTATTTCAACAATCGTCATATTTTATCGTCCTAATTAAACATAATACTTTACGAATAAATCGTGTATGAGGCGGCTATTTTTGTCACCGGTAATCAAAAACAAACGCATTCAGCGTTATCAATGATTTTTTTGACAGTTTCAAAAATTTGATATGGTACACCCAATTTGCGCCCTCCTTGTTAGCCCTTAAAATTTCGCCAAGCGCTATAACCGGCTCACGGCCAATTTTAAAGTCAATTTTTATCAAAATTCCCGTTTTAATGTTCTGTATCATTGATACGGAGCAGCCGCCCTGCGAAACATTGATGATTTTTCCTGGATATGCCGCGTCATTTTGAACGGAAAGCGTCTTTTTTCCTTTTGATTTTCCGTCCGGGCTTTTCACAATTACTTTGTAAACAACGCAGGGCGCGTCTAAAACTTTTCGGCGAAAGCCACGCACGACTGCTTTTTCAGTCTGGGGTTTTTTGAAGGCATGGAAATATTCAACGGCGTTTTTGATGGAAAATAACTCCAATAATTCTTGCTGTATATTATCAGGATCATTATCACGTACAATTTTATTATAGGACTGCCTGAAATATTCATCTACTTTACCGGCGTCATGAAAAACAACGGAAGGGGCTTCGCCGTTTATCGTTAATATTTTTTCCAGAACAGACGTTTCCCTTTTGGTGAACCCCAAATATTTTACTTGCGAATAAAAATTCGCGTCAAAACGAACACGTTCTTTCAGTTTGAAGTCTACGCCTTTGCCCCTGAATACAGCGTTTTTCTTTATTCGCTCCGAGCTGTTCATATAGATAATCAGAGCTGCCAGCAGGATGAAGACGGCTACAAAACCGGCTACATTCAACGGGGATGTTTTTATTTCAAATTCTGAAATCGACTGTAAAAAATACAATTTTTCATCCTCATATTCCAGCGGAAACAAGTTTTGATTTAATCATCGCGTATATACTTTTTATGCGCGGCGCTATTTCATATTCCGCCAAATCCCCTGACAGCACCATATCTTTATTTTCATAGGCGGATAAAAATTCCCGGAGCGCGGAGTTGAATTCGTCGATCAAGACCATATCCTTCAAGACCATATCCCTCAAGACCATATCCCTCAAGACCATATCCCCGCCGTCCGGTTTTTCTATTATCACGCACTTTAAAAGCATAAACAGCCTCAAGATTTTCCCTGTAAAATCCGAAAACCGTTCAATCGTTTCCGCGGCGCGTTTATCGCAGCCTGTCTGAAGGTCAAGCGGCAGGTCAAGCAACCGCTCCGCCTCCTCGTTAAGTCTATCCTCCATTGCGAGAAATACCGCGGCTGGATCTCCGGCCTCCTCAATGCGTTCCCGTACCATGACCATCGCCAGTTTCACTGAATCACCGGAAAATCCACAGTGCAAGACATTTGAAAGATAATTGTCATATTCGGCAAGAAAAGACGCGGCGGGCGTCTTGCGCCACGCTTCCTCAATTGCCGCCTGTCCGGTGGGCGCGCTTTCTGTCCACGACCGCAACGTATCGCTAAGCAGTTCCAGTGCCTCGCGGTAAAAAACCGGGAAGGGCGTCGTCTCCACGGTAAGCGTCGGAATATCTTTAATCTCACGGTCAAAAAGCGCGTCACTATCGTCCACGTCCGTTCCGCCGGCGCTTACACGGGTCAGACAAAAACCGCTGTCCCGCGCCCAGCGGTCAAGGCCGGCAAGCACATCCGACAGAGTTTTTTCATTTTCAAATGAAATATCCGCGACATTTCCGTCAATAATAATAATCATACTTGTTAGGCAATATAAATAATATCGGAATATATCTTATAAAGATTAAATAGCGGCGGCACGGGTTGCATAGTATCTCCCGCGCCGCTTCAATAAAGTACGCTTTGCAGGAATTGGCGGGTGCGCTCGTTTTCGGGGTTTGAAAAAATATCGGCGGGTTTGCCGGTTTCGAGTATTACCCCCTCGTGCATGAAAACAACACGGTCTGCCACTTCGCGGGCGAACCCCATTTCGTGGGTTACGATCAGCATGGTCATGCCGCCTTCGGCAAGATTTTTCATCACGGACAGAACTTCGCCGACCAGTTCAGGGTCAAGGGCGGAAGTCGGCTCATCAAACAGCATT
>JAIRMY010000230.1 GCA_031258335.1 Spirochaetaceae bacterium
ACTGACGCCGCGCTACCGGAGGCTTCGCAACATCGCCCGCAGTTCCGGGTCAGCCGCCCCCTCCGGCGCGGCTGCCGCCCTGGAGGCCGCTCCCCCGGCTGCATCGTCGTTTTCGGGCATGGCGACGACCTCATCACCTTCGGTGATGAGGTCGAAAAAACCCGTCCGCGCAAGCGTTCCCGATGTGAGTTCCCCGCTTAACTGTTTAGCGGTAAACATCCCTGTAACATCGCCTTCGGCGTATCTGAACCCTATACCCTCACTACGTACATCGACGCGCCCTTTTTTTACGATTTGGTAAACGGCGTCTTCGCGGGCGCCGTCCAGCCTGCCCTTGTCTATAAGCCCCTCGCCAGCGGCGCGGCGTAGCAGCACGGCGCGGAAGGGAAGCGCATTGCCAAGTTGTAAGGCTATGTTCCGCGCCGCGTTACGCAGCCTGTCCGTTCCGGTACGGTACACGTTAAAGACGGCGGCGGCGGCGCCTGTACGCGCCACATAGAGTTCGGCCCTCAGCGCTATATCGCGCTCGTTTTCAAGCGCGCTTACTATCAAAAAATAATCGGCAGGCTCTACGCCTGGACCCCCGTCGCGGGCGGCGCGGAACGCAGAGGCAAATGAGGACTGGCGGAGTTCTAACTCGGATGTTTTTATGCCGCCGTCATGTACCAGTATATCTTTTAAGTACCGCGAGGCGATGTAAGCGGCATCGGTATGGTAGTACGCCGACTGACCGGCCACGGAAAAAATCGCCACGTTCCAATGCGGGCGGATTTCTTCGAGTTCCACATTCCAGCGTTTTGCAAGCCCGCCGCCAAGCAGGGCGGCGTAGGTCTCAATCTGGTCATTGACGGCGCGGTCGGCCATACCCAAGTCCCGCATGAATTCCAACTCGGCAAGGTAGAGTTCAGGGTAGCCTTGCAGTTTAAGGATTTCCGCATAGTCGAGCCGTTCTCCGGCGTACGGGTTGATGCGCAGCCCCCGCCTGTACTCGAACAGCGCGTCCGAGTTCAAATTCCGCCCGCGGTAGGAACGGGCGCGGTCAAAATGGTACGCCGCCCAGCGGGAACGTTCCGGGTCTTCGAGCCGTGTCGTCTCTATCACAAGATTTTCCAGCGCTATCCGTATGAATTCATCACTGCCGTCAAAGCCCAGCGCCTGTTCCAGTATCATGCGGGCATCATTTTTCCGCCCCATGCTGTCGTAAGCCATCCCCTTCAACAGCCACGCCCCGGCATCGTCATGCGAGGAGGCGATTATACGGTCGCCGAGCGCGGCGGCTTCCTCGTACTCCCCGTTCCTGTACCTGAGCGAGGCAAGCAGTGAAAGCGCCGGAAGAAAACCGGGACGCAGGGACAGCGCCTGTTCCGCGTCTCCGATGGCGGCGTTTATCCGCCCGGCGCGTGAGGCAAGGTAGGCGGCGTAGTAGTACACGCGGTAATCATCGGGATATCTTAACTCGGCGCGTTCTATGTACCGTCTCGCCGCCTCCGCGTCCCCCAGCGAACCTAGAACCAGCGCGAGGGACACGAGTAGGCGGCGGTCGTCAGGGTAGCGGCGAACCGACTCGTTGAACAGCGTAACGGCATCACCCGGCTTTCCGCGCGCCACCTCAAGCTCGGCGGCGGTAAACAGAGCATTCCTGTTGTAAGGCTCGCGGGCGCGGACATACTTTACGATTTCCTCCGCCTCGTCCAGCCGCCCCTGCGCAATCAGTATGAAAGCCTCAAGATTCGCCGCCTCCATGTTCAAACGGGCGAGGGAACGCGCCTTCCTCACCCAGACCAGCGCCTCATCGTACTCTGCTATCGTGTAGTAACATTCGGCAAGCGCGGCCGCGCCGCCGGCGTGGGCGGGATTCTGCCTCAAACATTCCAGAAAATCTTCGATAGCCGCATACCAGTCATCGTTCAGCATCGCGCTCTGCCCCTGATTGTAGTAGTAAAGGGCATCCCGCGGACTCTGCGCCCCGCAAAGAGCCGCGGCAAGCAAAAATACGGCAACGGCGGTAATACCGCGCCTCCGCGCCTCCCCGCCGCGGAAAAAGAGACAATCTTCAGGCATTTTCATCTTGTCAACACAATCCCCCTCTAAAGCATAGCGCTTTTTACCTCGCCCCGCCAGCGGGCGCTGCGCGAATTGAAAGTGGAGATACAAATTTTATTAAAAACCACGGATAGACACGGATTAACACGGAAAATGGATAATTTAAATCCGTGTTCATCTGTGGTTCCCGCATTGTCCGTTGCCCATTCTTTAATTCTCCATTTTCCATTTATCATTTTCAATTCCCCGCAAGGGGCGGGTGGGGCGGCTTTTCCATTTGGCCTTCAAAATCTTACCTCCAAGCGGCAAGTCACTTCGTGGCTTGACAGGATATTGACAATAATATCCACCTGCGATAGACGTATAACATAGTGAAAATCGGCAAAAAGTCAAACAGGTTTTCAAAAGGCCGCATACCGGAGTCTACATCTTGGACGGTTACGACACATTGAATGACGCGGTAAAACGGACAACAAATGTTGGAAAGAATGACAGTATAAGTCATAGGCCGTCTGTCTGCCGGAGATGGCGGTTCAAAATATTTATTAGGAGGAATTTATGCCGGTCTCATCACTGATAGAAATATTTCTATCCATTACATTGGGTGGTTGTGTTGGTTGGATAACCAATGCTATTGCCGTCAATATGCTGTTTAAGAAATACTGGAAATGGGGAGGGGTAATAGAAGCTCGGTATCAAGAATTTATTACTAATATGTCCCAACTGGTGGAAACGGATCTCGTCAATGGGAAAACTCTGCTCGACGAATTTAACTCAGAGCCCTTTAAGGCGGGGGTTCGGCAGTGGATTGAAACGATATTGCAAAAAGCGCTTCCTGAAAATTCCGGTGCGGTCCGGCTTGAAGCGATCCCCGGTATTGAAACTACAATACATCAACTGATTGGGTTGCTAGAAACCATAGAACCTGGTTTGTTTGCCCCTTTGTTTAGGGAACTAGGAAACCAGCAGGTTAAAAACCTTTTATCAAAAAAACACTACGAATATATAATTGAAAAAAATGTGCATACCCTTATGTCTGATGCGGAAACCTATCAGTACCGCCTTCGGCATATTATCTCGCTGTTTTTAGAAGAAAAACGGATACGGGACCTCATTTCAGAACGGGCTCTGCGGCAAATTGGGAAAAATTGCGGTGATATAATCAGGAACATTGATTTTTCGCGTTTTGATGAGGCTAGTAATACTGCCTATGAACAATTCTTGGCAGCTATGGACATTGACCGTTTAATAAGCGAATTAGAGCAAACCTTAAAATCCATGCGGTTCGCTAATTTTGTCAATAATCCCCGCAATTTTTCCCGGGAATTGCTTACTAATCTGGTTGAGTTTACCCAGACCGCAGAAGGCCAGAAAGTCTTATGTAAAATAATTGACGATTTTTTTACTGCGGCGCGGCATGTTGATTTGAAAGTTGCCGATGTGGTAAACCCTTCGATTCTAGGAGGTATCCACCGATTTTGTAATGAAAAGATGCCTGGCATTATTGATAAAATTATTGCGTTTATCCGCAATACCCAGGCTGAAATTGAAGCCATTGTCAATACCACCGTGGATGAGCAACTGGATAAAACATTGGTCGGCAAAATTGGGAAATTATTAAAAAATATATTTATTGAAAATCTCGCCCATACAGTTGATGTAATTGGAAGAATAATTCATGCGGTGGAAGAACACGGTCAAAAAGCCGGCGAAGATATTTCCCAGCGGATTATTACGTTGTTACAAACAAAAACCATTGGTGAAATCGTCGGGATGATCCAGGACTCAGGACTGGTCAAAGCACAAAGCATCGTGGATATTATCAATTTTAATCTGAAAACGCTGCCCGGAAAAGATGTGAATATGCTGGACGAGCTTCTCGAAAAGCGGATTGGGGACATTTTCGGAAGTATACCTCTTGCCATTATAAAAACAGACTGGCTTCCCCTGCTATTTACTGCAGTTAAGCAGAAGTATTTATTTACCGACCGATTCAAAGAGGATATGTGCCCAATCGTGAGTGCAAAGATACAGGAAATGGCCCAGATCCCTCTGTCGGATATGTT
>JAIRMY010000010.1 GCA_031258335.1 Spirochaetaceae bacterium
CGCCGTGATAGACCTTGACGCGGCAACAGGGCGCGGCGCCAACACAGACATCGTAAAGCCGCTGCTCCGTATCGCGGAATGCCGCGTGGGGGGCGGGATACGGACGGCGGAACAGGCGGCGGAACTCGTCAGCCTAGGGGCAAAGAAGGTCATCGTGGGATCGGCGGCCTTCCGCGTGGGAGGGGACTTCGCCGTCAATGAAACCTTCCTTGATGCGCTCGCTCGCGCCATAGGGCGCGAGCGGCTGATAGTCGCCGTTGACGCGCTCGAGGGCGAGATAGTCGTGGACGGCTGGAAGACCCGCACGGGACTCAAACTGCTGGAAACGGCAAGGCGCGTGGAAGAGTACGCGGGCGAACTTCTCTTTACCTCCGTGGAAAAAGAAGGGATGATGGGCGGCGCGGACCTTGCCGCGATCAAAGAACTTCGCGCCTCCGTCTCCGTCTCCTCCCTCGTTACGGCGGCGGGCGGCGTCTCCACGCTCGCTGAAATCGAGGAACTTGCCGCCTCGGGCTGCGACATCCAACTCGGCATGGCGCTCTACACGGGAAAGATAGACTTGGCGGACGCATTCGCCGCCAGCCTCAACTGGCAAAAGGCGGCGGACGGTTTTCTCCCCCTCATAGCCCAGAGTCATGACGGTCAGGTCCTGATGACGGGTTGCGCCGATAGGGAAGCGGTAACCGAAACGTTCAGGCGGGGCAATGTCTGCTTCCACAGCCGGACGCGGGGGCGGCTCTGGATGAAGGGCGAAAGTTCAGGTAACACGATGAGGCTGCTCCGCCTTCGCGCCGACTGCGACCGCGATGCCCTGCTTGCAGTTGTAGAGCCGCGCGGGCCGGTCTGCCATACCGGCGCTTGGTCATGCTTCGAGGTGGGACGGCGCTTTACGCCGCAGTACCTACAGGAGATCGTACGCCAACGGCTTAAGTGTGCCCCCGCCGGTTCCTACACGGCATCCCTCTCGGACGAGCGGGTTAGGCGCAAGGTGATGGAGGAAGCCTACGAGGTCTGCACGGCGAAGACTCACGGCGAGTTTGTCTGGGAGGCCGCCGACCTGTTATACCATACGATCGTACTTCTCTCACGGGAAAACGTAGACTTTGACGAGGTGCTGGATGAACTTGACAGGCGGCACTTGAATTGACGGCGGCGCTATGCTAGACTCGTATCAGTTTAATTATTTTAAGGAAGTTCACAATGAAGTTATTTAGTCTGCCCCTGCTGTTCGGGGCGCCTCAGGGTACGGGCGGAGCGCCCGCAACCGGAATGGAACAGATCATCTCGTTTGCGCCGTTTATTCTGATAATAGCGATTTTTTATTTTTTGATAATACGCCCGCAGAACAAAAAACAAAAAGAAACGCAGAGAATGTTGAACGAACTGAAAAAAGGCGACAGAGTCGTTACCGTAGGCGGAGTACACGGCACTATTACCACGATAAGAGACAGTTCCGTAGTCTTGAAGGTGGACGACAATGTCAAAATCGAATTTAACCGCAGCGCGGTAGCCTCGGTAACGCACGTTGCCAAAGAGGAAAAACCCGAAGCCCAAATCGAAGACAACTCGTCTTCCGCCGGGAACTGACGAACCGCCGCTTGGGTAAATCGGAGAAGCTCAATGAGTAAACGGTACAGGTTTATCATAATTCTGCTGACTATTGCGGTATGCGCTATTTTCTTGGCCCCGACTGTGCGTTGGTACTTTCTCGTGCCGGCGCAGGATAAAGTTATCGCGCTCGGTTCACGGGAACAGATAAAAAATTACGCCTCCCGCAGGGCGGAAAGCGATATTGATAAAATCATGGAAGCCGCCCGCGCCGGTTCCGCGTGCCGGAGGGCTTGGACTTCCTCGTAGGCGAGGCAAAAAAGATAAAAAAAGCGGGAAAAGAGCCAGTGCCGGAAAGATGGGACGCCGCCGCCGTACTCAGCGCGTTTGTCGACAGAAACGAGGCGCTGAGCATACTCGAAGAGTATTACCGCAACAAGGTTTTTGCGTTAAAAGACCTCCAAAAAAACGCCGTTCAGCTTGGCTTAGACCTATCGGGCGGTTTATCCATCGTGTTACAGGCGAATCTTGACGCTTACGCCGAACGGCTGGGTCATCCCCTGAACGAAGAGGAACGGAACGGCGCCATAGCTCAGGCGCTCGAAGTGTTGAACAACCGCATAGACCGTTTCGGCCTGACGGAACCGGTGATACGCCGGCAGGGAGTCGACCAAATTTACATTGAAATACCCGGCGCCGCCGACCCGGAACGGATTAACGACATCATCATGGGAAAGGGCAGCCTGACATTTCAAATGGTGGACGAGGAGGCGCTACAGGCGTTTGACAACTACTACCGCGCCCACCCGGGAACGGCGCTCGACGCGCAGGGTAACCTTACGGACCCAACGATAATCCCAAGCGACTGCGTTGTACGCGGGGTTTACACGAAGGACCGCTACGGACTGGACGAATTTACAGGCTATACCGTGATAAAAAAGGAAATCGGGCTTGACGGCAACCACATCAAGGAAGCCCGCGCCGAGCGTAACAACCTGGACGGCAGGCCGCAGGTGAACTTCCAGCTTGATCCGGAGGGGGCCGACATATTCTACAAACTGACATCGGCGAATATAGGGAAACGGCTGGCGACGGTACTCGATGACCGTGTTCGCTCTCAGGCTACGATACAGAGCGCGATAAGCGACTCCGGGCAGCTTACCGGTTTCAGCGCGGAGGAGTCCGCCAACCTTGCCATGATACTTCGATCCGCGGCGCTGCCCGTCGAACTCGAAGTGGCGAACCAGCAGACGATAGGGGCTTCCATGGGGGAGGATACGATTTACCGCGGGCTGTACGCCCTCCTCGGCGGGCTGGCGGCGGTACTGGTGTTCATGCTCGCCTTCTACAAGATTTCCGGGGTAAACGCCGTCATCGCCCAGTTGTTCAACATATTCATCATGTTCAGCATACTCTCGGCGTTCAACTTTACGCTGACGCTGCCAAGCATAGCCGGCTTCATCCTAACCATAGGCATGGCGGTTGACGCTAACGTCATCATCTTTGAACGGATAAAAGAGGAACTGTTATCGAAAAAATCGCGCAAGGCGGCGGTGGAAGCCGGCTTCAACAAGGCGTTCTGGGCCATCATGGACGCCAACATCACCACGTTCATAGCGGCGGTTTTCCTCTCCCAACTCGGCTCGGGTCCCATTCAGGGCTTTGCCGTGAGTCTTGCCATAGGCGTGTTCTCGTCCGTGTTCACCGCGCTGTTCGTATCACGGCTGATTTTCGATTTCGGCACCGATGTTCTGGGTAGTAAGTCCGTCTCTATAACATGGAGGAACAAATAATGAAGCGCATAATACCATTTTCTGTTTGTTTCCTGCCGGCGACTGTTTTTTCGCTGATTTTAATCGGATCCGGCATCATCGGTTATATCACCAAAGGCGGCTTCAACATGGGTATAGATTTCAAGGCCGGACTCATCCAGGAGGTACGGTTTGCGCCAACCGCCTTTACCATCTCTTACAGCGGAAATGGCAACGCTACCGCCGCCTTTACGCGGAACGGGTTTGAAATCGTAATTTCTGGCGCGGATACGGACGGCGCGGCGTACAACTATAACTTTGCCGAGTATACCACGCTTGACAGCCTCTCCGCCGCCATAAGCAACGCTGTTGACGGGATAAACATTGAAATCAACGCTCCGGGCGGTATAGAGACGGCTTGGTTCGTACAGAACGCCCACGGGAACCCGCAGATAAACGCCGAGCCTTACACGGTGCATTACTTGGAACCGGGCAGCCCCGTGATTGAACTTGGCAGAGTGCGTGAGAGTCTGGCTTCCATAGGGGAGCCGTCCGTACAGGTGCTGGGCAATCCTGCTGACCGCAATTTTCTAATCCGTATAGATGATGACGCGGAGGCGGGACGAGGCGCCGCCAGTTCCGAGGAAGTGATAGCGTCCCTCGAAGCCGCCTTTGGCGCGGGTGATGTCGTTGTAACCCGTTCCGACTATGTGGGCTCGCGTTTTTCCAAGCAGTTGGCGGATCAGGCAGGTGTTCTGATGTTCCTCACGCTTCTTTTGATACTGATATACGCCTCTGTACGCTTTAAGCCGCAGTTTGCCATAGGCGCCGTTCTTGCCATCGCCCACGATGCTCTGATAATGGTGGCTTTCATCACTTGGTCGCGTATGGAGTTCAACACCACAACGATAGCGGCGATTCTCACCATACTCGGTTATTCGATAAACGACACGATAGTCATATTCGACCGCATACGCGAAGTCCGCCATCTATACCCCGATGACAGCTTTACCACCTCGCTCAACCGGGCAATCACGGAGACTCTGGGGCGGACGATAATAACCACGCTCACGACCATGCTTGCCGTGGCTTCGCTGTACATATTTACTTCGGGTTCGATGAAGGACTTCGCCCTTGCCCTGCTTGCCGGCATGATTTCCGGCGTGTACTCCACAATATTTATAGCCTGCGGATTTTCCGCCGTCTGGGAAAAGTATAAAAAACAGCCTGTAAAGAGCGGCGCGTCGGCGCTGAAGTCAAGAGCCTAGAGCCATGCGGGTTGTGATATTGGCCGGAGGGCTTGGAACCCGCCTGTCTGAGGAAACAGACCTGCGCCCCAAGCCCATGGTCGAAATAAGCGGGCGGCCCATACTCTGGCATATAATGAAGATATACGCCCACTGGGGTTTTACCGATTTTATCGTGCTTACAGGTTACAAATCCCATGTGATAAAAGATTTTTTCATAAACTACTACACCCGGTACTCGGATATTACCGTCGATATGCTGAATAACGCCGTCGAACTCCATAAGACACGGACCGAGCCGTGGAAGGTTACCATGCTTTACACGGGGCCTGATACGATGACAGGGGGCAGGCTGCTCCGGGCGAAAGACTACATAGGGGCTGAACGCTTTCTGTTGACCTACGGAGACGGGGTGAGCGATGTTCCCATACCCAGCCTGATCCGCTGCCACGAGGAAGCCGGCGCTATCGCCACGCTGACCGCCGTCCAGCCCGCCGGACGCTTCGGCGGCATATCCATAGACGCCCGCTGCATGGTAAAGGATTTCAAGGAAAAGCCCAAGGGAGACGGCTCATGGATAAACGGCGGTTTCTTTGTCATGGAAAGCGCTATTTTTGACTACATAAAGAACGGCGATGACACGATTCTTGAAGGCGAGCCTCTTGAAACGCTTGCGCGGCAGGGGCGGCTTAACGCATACAGGCATCACGGTTTTTGGAAGGCCATGGACACCCTGCGCGACAAGAACGATTTAAAGGATTTATGGCTTTCCGGTAAAGCGCCGTGGGCTGTTTGGTTGTGAGCGCCGGTTATGGATGTTCTTGAAAAGAAGTACATGGTAACGGTTGGGGATGTCGATGAAAGCCGTTACATCAAGCCTTCTATACTGTTTAATTTTTTTCAGAGTATTACCACGGAGCATGGCGAGGATTTGGGCGTGGGGCTGGACTTCATGCTGGAAAACGGGCAGGGCTGGATACTTTCACGCTTTTCCGTAGTCATAGAACGCCGCCCCGTGTTTGCCGACGTGCTGACGGTACGAACCTGGCCGCAGGGCTTTGAAGGGCTGCTCTGTATGCGTAACTACGATGTTTTGGATGAGAAGGGCGGCATAATGGCCCGCGCAAGCAGTTCATGGCTCGTACTCGACATTAAAAAACGCCGCCCCCTGCGCCCCGCCGCGCTTACCGTCGCCATGCCGCCCAATTCTGGCCGCGTTTATATCGAAGGCGGGGCGCGATCTGTCGAAAAACGGGACGGCTTTGTTAAAACGGCGGAGCGGACGGCATTTTATTCAGACATTGATTTCAACGGTCATGTCAACAATGCCCGTTACATAGAATGGATACAGGATGCTCTGCCGGATGATTTTATTAAAAATGTAGAAAAACTTCGCGTAGATATAAACTTTGTCGGCGAGGTTGCGCGCGGCGATAACGTTGAAATATGCTCAAAACCGCTCACGCCGCGTATAATGGCGTTTGAGGGGCGGCGCGCTTCGGATAATCAGACGGCTTTTCGCGCCGAGATACAAATTTGACGGTTAAAGATCTTCAGGGCTGCGTTGTTTTTTTAGATTCCGGCGCGGGAGGCCTCCCGTACCTAAACGCTTACAATACGCTGAATCCGGATCGTATGGTCTTGTACATAGCCGACAAAAAAAATTTCCCCTACGGTGAAAAAACAAAGAATGAGCTTGTTACGATTCTGATTCGATTAACAGAGCGTATACAAAAATTTTTTTCACCGGCGCTCATAGTCTTGGCCTGCAACACCGCATCCGTATCCGCGCTTTCCGAACTCAGACAGAGATTTCCCGCAACGGATTTTGTCGGCACCGTTCCGGCGGTAAAACCGGCGCTGATTTACAGCGTAAAAAAAAATATCGCGGTAATTGGAACGGAAAGAACCCTTGCCGATGACTATATAACGCGCATAGCGGAAGAGGCGGCGGGCGGCGGCGCTATAACCCGCATTGCCGCGGGTGAATTGGTTGATTTTGTAGAATACCGTCTGGAATATTCCGGTAAAGCGGAAAGAATTACGCTGGTAAAAAAATATACCGATGAGGCGCGTAAACGCGGCGCGGACGCGCTTGCGCTTGGTTGTACTCATTTTTTATTCTTACTCGATGAATTCAGAGAAGCGGCGGAACCGTATATCCGCGTGTTTGATTCGATAAACGGTGTCTGCGGCAGAATAGAAAGCGTACTGTCGAAAAAAAAACCGCCCTCCCCTATCACACGCCGCGCCGGCCAGCCTAACCCGCTCCTGGTTACAGGCGGCAAAGCCCTCGATGCCGCCGAACAATGGGACTTACGCGCCGAGCGGTTTAACCTTGAGTCTTTTAAGCCGGACGGCTGGGACGATCGATAATCAATGACAGGACGCATAGTATCGGGGTCGCGCAACATCTTTGTCGTGCAAACCGCAGACCGTCCGCCTGAAATCTATGAATGCAGGATAAAAGGCAAGGTGCTGAAGGGGAAGCGCGCCTTCTACAACCCGCTCGCCCCGGGCGACAGCGTAGAATTCGATGCCGGCAAAGCGGGGAAAGAAGAAGCGGGGACGGGAGCAGCGGCGCGGGCAAACAGCGGCATCATACTCGGCGTAGAGGAGAGGCGCAACATGTTTACCCGCCTCAACTTGAAGGGTAAGGCCCCCCAGCTTCTAGCGGCAAACATTGATCTCGTACTCTGCATGACAAGCCCGGTATCGCCGCCGTTCCGCCCGCGTTTCATAGACCGCCTCTTGCTGCAAGCGGACGCCGCCGAGATACCAGCCCTCATCGTCTGCAACAAAATGGACCTATACACCGCGCTTGACGGAAGCTCGCGCCGCAAAATCGAAGGGCGGCTGGCGGACTTTGAACGGCTGGGCTATACCGTGGCACGGATTTCCGCACAGACAGGCAGAGGCATGGACGCTCTCAAAAAAAGGCTAAAGGGCAAATGCGCCGTCCTCGTGGGGCAGAGCGGCTGCGGCAAAACAAGTTTGATAAACGCCCTGCTTCCTCATGCAAAACAGAGGACGGGGGAACTCAACCAAAAGTATGACCGCGGGAATCATACGACGGTGATGTCCGTGTTGTTCGAGGATGAGGAGGCGGGGCTTACCCTCATCGACACTCCGGGCATACGCCATCTAGTGCCGGAAGGGATAGCGCCCGGTGATGTGCAGCACTTGATGCGGGACTTCGCGCCGTACGCCGGAAAATGCGCCTTCGGGCTTTCATGCACACACGAGACGGAAGCCGGCTGCAAGGTACGTGAGGCGCTGGAAGACGGCAGAATACACGAAGACCGCTTTGAAAGTTTTATCCGCATAACCGGGGAACTTCAAAGGTGTCAAGTCCTGAAATAGGTTGGCAGATGAGCCCCCCGGCAGACTCGATATCCGCGTTCGTTCGCGGACTCACTCTTCACTGCTCATACGGCGTAATTTTATGTAAGAAGGCGTATTGCCTAGAATTTACCCTGAAAATCCATATAGCGTTAAATGTAAAATTGCCAAACACCTTGCCTTGGGGTATTTACAAAAAAATATTTTTCTGTAACAATGGAATCGCTAAAGGTGAAATCCGGCGCTATAACGGCTCTGAAAAACGCTGTCGGGCGTTTTCCAGTGTATCGTATAGACGGATTTATAATAGGGAAGCGGGTGAAAATCCCGCACGGTTCCGCCGCTGTAAGGGAATAGCGGGCTTTTTATATGGTGATAAACCACGCCACTGTCGCGAGATGGGAAGGTTAAAAAGCTCGTGTAAACACCTAAAGTCAGAAAACCTGCCTTTGACTGCCGTTATAGACGGCATCAGCTTACGGTTAACGGATTATTAACCATGAGAAAACAGTTTTTCGCCCAGCTCTCGGATATTTCTTTCGTTTTTTACCGTTTTGTGGAAAATCACACATATCCCCCCCCCCCCCCCCATGATTATTGGTTTGTTCGACAATCTTGTTGGTTGTCGAACAAACCCAATTCGTAGCAAGGAAATTGAAGGATCTAAGCGTGTCCGTGAAGGATTACGCATAAACAACGAGTTTGTCGTGAAGGAACAAAAAAATTCAGGAGGAAATCATGGAATTAACGGAACGTGTAAAAGCGGGCTGGCGTATATCGGCGGCTGGGTACTCGAAAATTATTCAACAGGAATTCCAAGACGGCGTGAATAAGTTTTGGGAAGAGGCAATTTTGGGCAAGGCGCCTCACGGGGGCGTGTTAAAAATACTTGACGTGGGAACGGGACCCGGCTTTTTTACGATACTGTTGTCGCAGGCGGGACACACGGCGACAGGCATTGACGCTTCCGCCGAAATGATACGCGAGGCTAAAGAAAACGCGCGTACCGCCGGCGTAAACCCAGAATTACTGGTAATGGACAGTCACAAACTGGATTTTGCCGATGACATGTTTGATCTAATCGTAAACCGTAACGTTGTATGGACGCTCACCGATCCGGTAAAGGCGTACCAGGAATGGCGCAGGGTCTTGAAACCGGGCGGCAGGCTGATAGTTTTTGACGGGAACTGGTCAAGTAATACCGACGCTCAGGTAAAGGCGCGTTCAGACGCTGACCGCGAGGAGTATATCAAAAAGTATGGCCAGCCGCTGATTTCTTATAAACCGGACGAAGAGGAGAAGGCGCGGGGCTGGAAGCGGGATATGCCGCTCAATGACGAAAAGCGCCCTGATTGGGATAAAAAGATTTTATCGTCTATAGGGTATAGGGATATAGACAGCAAATTTATTCTTGACGAGGTGTTTGACGAAAAGCGTAAACTGCTCAACCGCGCAAACCCCATGTTCATGTTGTGGGCTTCAAAATGAATTGTTTTTACAATTCATTAAAATGAATAATTTTTATAGGAGAAAATTATGAGAAATGTATGCAAATTAGCCGGAATCGCGGCGGCGCTGTTTATCGCCGCCTCTGTTCCATTTGCATGGTGCGGCGCTCAATCACAGAGCGCGGGAAAAGAATCCGCCGGAAAAGATTCCGGCGTGGTTACGGTAACGGATCTTGCCGGACGGCAGGTAACGTTAAAACTTCCGGTTAAAAAAGTGAGCGTCAACTGGTCGGGTTCAGGTGGGGCTTTCATGACGATGTCGGCGCTGCTGGGCACGGAAGTCGCGGACTACCTTTCATCGTGGGACGGCGGACTGCAAAAGTTTCGTTTTGATATGTACGAGGAGTACCGTTCAAAGATACCCGCTCTTGAAGATATTCCCGTTGTCAGCGGCATTGATTACGCGGATTTTAATTTGGAAAGGCTTGTTCAATTGAAACCCGATGTTGTTATATGGACTCTCGCTGTGCGTACCCAGGCGCAGGAGGTGGTTGAGCCTGTTCTGGCGGCGGCTGGAATTCCCATTATCTATATAGACTATCATGCGGAGACCATTGAGAACCATTCCAAAACAACGCGGCTTATGGGACAGCTTTTTGACAAAGAAAAACGGGAGGAAGAAATGCTTAGCTTTTACTCTGATAATATGAAAATTATCAATGGCCGTATTGCCAATGTGCGGAACAAACCTGTTGTTTACATGGAGACTGCCTCAACCGGACCTTCCTCTTACGGCAACACGTATGACAACAATTATATGTGGGGCGCCATGGTGGTAAAAGCGGGCGGTACCAATATGGCCGACGGCATTGTGATAAACGCAAAAG
>JAIRMY010000024.1 GCA_031258335.1 Spirochaetaceae bacterium
AGGTATCCACAACACAGAAAACAGTATCATTTTTCTGAAAACGCCGCCCCGCCTGTAAGCGCTAGCCTGACGCAGGCTTTTTAGGTTTGGCTGTTTTTGGCGGGGAGTCCGTTGCGCCAAGTTCTTTCACGGCGTTTACCAGTTCGGTATCCGCTCCTATTTCCTCGATAGTTGCCGGAAGCCGCCACGTCCAGTTGAACTCGTTGGATGTACCGGGGATGTTTATCCGTTCTGAGGCGGGGTCGTCGGCATACCAGCGCGGGGTCAGGTGGAGCAGATCTATAATCGGGAAGATGCGCCAGTTTGATGCCGCTCCGGCTGCCTGACGAAGGAAAATCCGCGCAATTCCCGGGTTATAGCTTTTCGGCATCGCCGGTGAACCGCTGAATGCGGCAAACAAGCTCTGTTCAGCCTCGTTGTTCCACCATTCACGCAGCGTTGTGCTGTCGTGAACAGAGGTAGTGCATACGGAAAGCTCAGGGTATTCTCCGTAAGGGATATAGGGGCTGCCTTCGGTGTCCCAATCCCGTTCCCACCGCACGACTTTCAGTGAAAAAATCTTGAGTTTACGCAGTACTCGGGATACACATTCGCTTTTTACACCCAGATCTTCGGCGCAGGCAGCCATAGAGGAGTCTTCGGTTAGGGCCGAGAGGAGTTTTTTCCCCTCGCTTTCCCATTTTCTTTCAGAAAGCGCCGTTTTTTGAGAGAGAAAGTTTTCCAGTTTTTCGTGTTCTTCGCCGGAAAATGAGGCGTATTGCCGTGATTTACGGTAGTTCCAGAGAAATGCGTAAGTTTCGGTATCGTATTCCCTGAATATCCGGTTGCTTAACTCCTTAATCAGATACGCTTTTCCCGCCGGATGTATGTTCAGCGCGTTTATATCGCATTCATATTTTACATTTCTTTTGAGCAGCCAAAGTTCTTCATTGCCTATGCGGTCAAGAGCCAGATTGAAAACCCGGTGTACATCTTCGTTAGAGCCGCCGTTCTGCCGTTGCACGGCATCCCAAACTTCGCCTGTGGGGATATGAGGCAAGGTCATCCAGCGAATCCGTCCCTCGTCAAAACCCAGTTTCTGTAATTCACTCTTTTTTACCGGGGCAAACGGAACAAAACGTCCCATGTACGCGGAATTGTAATGCCTGCTTGTTGCCCAAATTCTAAAAAAACCCAGCACATGGTCTATTCTAAACGCGCCGTAGTATTTTTCCGCAGTTTTTATGCGCGCCCGCCACCATGAGTAGTTGTCTTTTGCCTGTTCCACCCAGTTGTATATCGGAAAGCCCCAATTCTGCCCGTCGGGGCTGTACATATCAGGCGGAGCGCCCGCCGAAAAATTCAGATGAAAGTATTTTGGATGCGCCCAAACGTCGCAGCTATCAAGATTCATCAGTATGGGGAGATCGCCTTTGAGGATTATTCCCATATCGGCAATCCCTTCGGAGGCGGCTGAGAGTTGTTTATCGAGGTTGAACTGAAGCCACACCCAGAAGAGATTCTCATTTCCGTGTTTTGGGTCGTTCCACAACGCTTCGATGTCTTTGGCGGTAACGCTTTGAAACGCCTTCCAGTCTTTCCAGCTTTTTTCATCGTTGGCTTCTTTTAACCTGCGGTATACGGCGTAGGCTTTTATCCATTCGTTTTTTTGCAGCCATACGCTGATCTCCGTATCCAGTTTGATTTTGTCAATGCTGCTAATAAAAATTTTACGCAGGAGTTGAAGTTTTGCTACGGCTATTTTGTAGTATGGGAAGCGTGCCTCGTTATTGAATTTTTTCTTTAATTCGTCAAGTGGTTTTTTATACGCGGCGGCTTCCGGCAGATTTGATATGCGCAGATAGACTGGGTTCAGGGCAAAGGCCGTGAGCGCGCTGTATGGCGAGCTTTCATAGCCGGTATCATTCACCGGCAGTATTTGTATGAGCCCAAGACCTGTTTTTTTACATAGTTTGGCGAATTCAATAAGGTCGGGAAATTCTCCTATTCCCAAGCCCTCGTTAGTCCGCAAAGCGCCCACGGGAATAACCGTGCCAATGAGCCGCCTGTTTTTTAACGCATCCCCCATAAGATTCTCCTCATCTCCGTGATTGCCGGTTTGCCGGTGGAATACGACAACCCTTTACCACCATTATAGTTCATTCAAGGAAACATGGACAAGGGATGCCCCGCCCCTATAGTAGTGAACGCGAGCCACCCACTTGACTCCCCAGTTCCCCCCTTGCTACAATTTTCCTGACATTTAACAGATTTAAAAAAGGGCTTTACAAAGCCCTTTTTTTTTGAAGGAGGACGGGGGTGCGCTATACGCCGGGGACCAACGATGAAGTTTTTGCTTCCATAGAAGCCGTTGTAAAAGGCCTTGATATGTCCCTTGTGGAACTTTCGGTTTCACCCTGTAAATCCGGCGTACAAGTCAGAGCGGTGATCTACAAGCGGGCCAAACAAGGGGCGGATGTAACGAGGGGAGTGATGAGCGTGAGCATAGACGACTGCGCCCGTGTACACCGGGCAATCATCCCGCGTCTTGAACTCGCCTTCCCTAAACGTGATATCCACGTAGAGGTTTCATCGCCCGGAATTGAACGGAAGATAAAAGACGGCGCGGAATTTGTTCACTATGTCGGCAGGCCGGTCAGTTGTTACCGGACGGACATTTCCGATTGGACAAGCTGTATTCTGGTGAATACCGATGATACTCATATTGTTATTAAGGGGAAAAACGGAA
>JAIRMY010000063.1 GCA_031258335.1 Spirochaetaceae bacterium
GGGACTCCCCGCCGACCTCATCGCTCCCTGCCTGCGCTCCGCGGTGGACAGCCTCGGCGAGATTACAGGCGAAGTTTCAACCGCCGATATTCTTGAGGCGATGTTCAGCCGTTTCTGCGTAGGGAAGTAGGTGAGGTGCCGTTGCCGGAGTCTTGGTATACAAGAATGCAAAAGAAATTCGAGAGTTGTGCACCAAGGCCATAGGCGGCGCTATGGATCTGAAAGACAAGGACATGGAAGCCGCGGAAGTTGTAAAGGAATCGGCAGAGGATCTGTTGGCGGAAGCGGACGTAAATCCGGCTATAGGAAAGGAACTCCTGCATCTGGAGGGCGTAAAAAGCGTTACGGTGAACCCCCGGACCGGGAGCATCCTGATTCTCTACTATCATGGTCGTATAACAGAGTCCCGCCTTGGGGCGGCGCTTCAAAATTCGCGGCCTAAAAAGGGTAAGCCGGGGGAATGCCAAACCGGCCGGGCCGTCGGCGGGTCTTCGTCATTGGCGTGGTCCTACATAGACTACCAGCTTTCCAGACTGTTTCTCCCGCCCTTATTGAAGCCCTTGTTCACCCTGCTGGGAGCCGTTCCCTTTTTTTAGCCGGGCTCAAGTCTATCGCGCGGTTCAAGATGGACGTCCCTCTGCTGGATGCCTCGGCCATAGCCGCATCTCTTCTGCTAAAAAATACCAACTCCGCCGCTACCCTGCTGATGTTGCTTAAGACCGGACAGTACCTGGAAGAATGGGCTAAGGAGCGTTCCCGGGAGAACCTTGCCGCGGAACTTTCCATTAAAGCCGGGACGGTCTGGGTAAAGCGTGACGGTGTTGAACGGGAGGTTCCCTATTCGGCGATTACCGGGGGCGACTTGATTGTACTGCGGGCCGGCACGGTGGTTCCCGTTGATGGCAAGACGGTTAAGGGCGATGCGGTGATTAACGAGGCTGCGTTGACCGGCGAACCCTTGGGGGCCGAAAAGCGGCGGGGGGACACAGTGTATGCGGGAACTCTGGTCGAAGATAGGAGGCTAATTTTTCGCAACTATCCGTGTGGAGCGGTCGAGTTCCGCGCACGATGCTATGTATTCCCCGCTTACAAGGTCTCCCGTGCCGGCGCCCGGGCAATCCGAAGTGGTAGAACGCCAGACCTCCTCCGAATCGAGCATATCAGCCCAGAACGGGTATGTTTTGCACTGTATGGGGCGTACTTCGTATATCAAACACCCTTCATTCCAGAAAATACAGTCGAGAGAACTTTTTTCTTTCAGCGACAGCCGCGCCCCGTCTTCCCAATCGACCCAGCGGCAGTAAACCGCTATAAATTCGTCCCTCTCCATATCAAGGCTTCTTGAAATGTCCAGCGTATCGGATTCCGAGAGAAACACAAAACCCGGCCCCGCCCGGCAACAGAAAGAACAACGCCGGCAGGAGAAACGCAGTCCGTTTTTGTAAAAAGGCTGTTCCGGCATTTTGCAGAGGGCAGTAGCTAGATTTCTGCGACCGCTTCGATCTCTACGAGCGCGTTTTTTGGCAACTGCTTTACCGCGATTGTAGACCTTGCGGGTCGTTCCGGAAAATGCCTTGAGTACACCTCGTTGAACGGGACAAAGTCATCCATGGTGGCAAGAAAACAGGTGGTTTTTATCACCCGCTCAAGTCCGGAGCCCGCTGCCTCCAGCACCGCCTTTAGATTTTTTATCGCTTGTTCAGTCTGCTCTGTGATGTCCCTCCCCACGATCCCGCCTGTTTCCGGGCAAAGCGGTATCTGTCCTGATGTAAACACAAAATTATCGGAAACAATACCCTGAGAGTAGGGTCCTATGGCCGCCGGCGCGGCATCTGTCTTTATCACCTTCATATTTAATTCCTTCTTACTGGTCAACGGTAACCGTACAAGCTGCGCTGAGTTCCGTGCCGTCGTTTGTCATTGCCGTTATAATCGCTGTTCCAGTCGCTCTTGCTGTTATCTCGATTGTACGTCCTGATGTCGATGAAATGGAAGCTATATTTATATCGCTCGATACCCAAGTAACCGTTTGATTTGCATTTACCGGCTCAATAGTCGCCGTCAGACTCGCTGTTCCACCGGTACTGAGCGTAACGTTGGGTCTGTCAATAGCGATGCCTGTTGCCGGGATGCCGGACAGCGTAACATTGGACGAGGCGGTATGCCCGCCGTCCACAGTCATTGCAGTAACGGTAACGGCGCCGCCTGTACCCTTGCTGTAAACGATGACTGCGTTGCCGCCAACATCCCGCAAGCCGGCAATCGTCTCATCGCTCAAGGACCAGACGATATCGGTGTTTGTCGCGTTGCCGGGGGTAACGGCGGCGGTGAGTTTAACAGCGGGACCGCTGGCGCTTGACGGAGTCACGCTTACCCCCGTTACCGAAATAACAGGGATGTTAGACGGCAGCAGAAAAATATTGATAAAGGTTGGAGAACTGTAGACCGGCGTTAGAGTCTGCGGGTCAAAACTCCTCATAACAATATACATGGACGTATACGCGTATAGCGGAGTTCCGCTTGCCATGCCAGTTATATCGGCATTGATGTTGGCCGTGATATTTGCCGCATTGAGTAAATCCTCCGTCACCGTAAACTGACGGTCAGTCGGCACCGGGTTAAATGCCCCGTTGCCGTTGGAACGCATCAGGTTGCCCGAAGAATTAAGCTGCAAAGAGTAGTATTTGCGAGTACTGAACAGCGAAGCCACGGAGGAGGAAAGGTTGTTGGAATCTACCGTGTAAGGTTCCATAGCCGTCCAGTCCGAGGCAAGCGTGGTGTTCACGCTCTTTCTTGTGTCATCGGTATTCACTGTTGATACAATTTCGCCGCTTAGATAGATTCTGTAGTATATTTCGTAATCCGTACCGAACGTTTTTGTCTGGTTTTCTATCGTTAACCTGGGAATTTTTCCTGTGGTAAAATCTATGGTGATTCCATCATTCGACGGCAGGCGCATCACCGCGAGGTTGTTCATTGTAGTTTTAACGTTGGTAACAGGAGGTATGTACCTATAGCTTTCTATGCCGCACGATAGGTACAGCGCCATGATCATAAGGGCAAAAGCAAACCGGAGCTTATGTGTTCCGTTCATTTTACCTAGCCTCTATGACTTCCAGCGTGAGAATACGCGAGTGGGCAAGATTCGTCCAATCCGTATCAGACGGCCATTTATCTATGACGGCGCGGTACGCGGCTATTGCCGCTTCGTTATCGCCGTTTTTTTCTTCAAGCCGCCCTACGGAAAATTGTGCGTGGGCGGCCGCCGGGAAATCGGCAAAATCAAGGCTCTTACGGTAGCTCATGAGAGCGGCTTCCGTATCGCCTCTCTCCTCGCCTGCAACCGCGGCGTTAAACAGGCTGAAGGGGGCAAGATGCGTTTTCGCGCCTTTTTCCGCCGCGGCAAGCCACGCCGCCTCCGCCTCCTCCCATTCCCCGCGCCTGTGGTAGATGTCCGCCGCCATGAACCACGCCCGCGCCGCCGGATAAGCCCGTGCGCTCTCTCCCAGCGCCCGTAACTCGCCGAGCAGGGTTTCCACATCGGCCTCGTCCCCGGTTCCACCTGCCTCCCCGTCCGCGCCCTCCGTGGACAAAACCTCTTTTACCTTGTCGTAACGTTCGATGAGAACATCAAGTTTGGCAGTCTCGCCTTTCCGCACCGTGTCATTAACAAGCAGAACGGCGATGAGGGCGGCGGTAAAAACCAATATAGCAACAACGGACACGAGTAAACCCCTGCGGTTCTTTTCAAAAAAAGCGTAAAGACCGTCCGTCTTATTTTCAGCGTCATGAATTTCTGTTTTTTCCATTTTTTCCATAAAGAAGCACCTCAAAAAAATTCTATAAAACCCGTAATAATTCAGTTTTTCCGCAAAAGAGAAATTGAAAGATTGAATAGTTACGATTTATTTTGTCTTAACAATACTAAAGTCCCGTATCATTTTAGCAAGGTATGTCCGTTGTATGTCAAGTGCCTGCGCCGTTTTAGTCTGATTCCAGCGGTTTTCGTTTAGTATCTTTTTGATAAAATGCGCCTTGAACGCGTTCACGGCGGCCTTGAGCGAGCGGCTCCCTTCCACCGTGCCAGCGCTGAACGCGGACTCGGCGCTTGGAAATAAATCTTCTTTTTGTATGATGCCGCTCTGGGCGGCGACACAGCCACGCTGTACACAGTTTTCCAATTCACGGACATTGCCGGGCCATGAATGTGAGATGAGCGCCCGCTCCGCCTCGTCCGAGAATCCATCAAAAGTTTTTTTCATGTCACGCATACAACTTTCAAGGAAGAAGCGGGCAAGTTCAAGGATGTCTTCGCTTCTCTGGCGGAGCGGCGGTATATATATAGGCAACACGTTAAGCCTGAAATACAGGTCGCTCCTGAATTTTCCTTCGGCAACAAGTTTTTCTATTTGTTTGTTCGTCGCCGCGAGTATGCGGACGTCAACCGTCTGCTGAGTTGTTGAACCGACTCTTTCAAAGGTTTTTTGCTGAATCACCCGCAAGAGTTTCGCCTGCAAGTCAAACGGCAGGTCGCCCACCTCGTCAAGAAAGATGGTGCCGCCGTCCGCCGCCTCGAAACGCCCTTTGCGGGCGCTCACCGCGCCGGTAAACGCCCCCTTAACATGGCCGAAGAGTTCGCTTTCCGCGAGGGCGGACGGCAGAGCGGCGCAGTTTACCCGCACAAATGGGCCTTTTTTACGGGCGCTGCGCAGGTGTATCTGTTCGGCGGCAAGTTCTTTTCCAACGCCGCTCTCGCCGAGTATCAGCACCGCGGAATCTGTGGCGGCGAGGCGGTCTATGACGGCAAGTTTTTCCTTCATCACGGCGCTCTTTACGACCAGCGTATGAAAAACGCCGCTTGTTTCCAACTGTTCCTGCAAAACCGCGGCTTCATCCCGTATTTTTTCGTAATTTTGCGCGTTACGCATCGCCAGCGCCGCCTGATTTGCGAAAATTTCCAGCCACTCGAGGTCTTCATCGGAAAATTGAGCGGATTTTTTTTTGTTCATCACTTCCAGTACGCCTATACAGCGTTTTTTTACCTGCATAGGAACCGCCATAACAGTCTTTGCCATAAAACCGTTTTGCTCAAAAACCGCGGCAAGGCGGCGGGCTGTATCGTCAGTATCGTTTATGATGATGGATTTATTGTTGCGGGCGGCCCAGCCCGCTATCCCTTCGCCTATGGATATGTTTTCCTCCCTAAAACGAATCTCTGAAGAAAGTCCTATCGCCACTTCAACAAACAGCTTGTCCTGTTTTTCATCAACGAGAAGCAGGCAGGCGGATGCCGCATCGCAAAGCCTTCCCGCCGATTCAACAATCTCGGTTAGAAGTTCGTGTAAATTGGAGTAATCAGAATTTATCAGCGTACTGATTTCAATCAGAGTACGGAATTTATCAGGGTCAATGCGCGTCAACATGACTGTTAACCTGTCAGCCCCCTATTTTTCGTTAAGACTCCCGTGACTTCAGCATATCGCCCAGCGTAAATGTTGAATCGCCTGACTCTTCCGCCGCCATATAGCGGGAGATTTCTTCGCGCTGCGCTTTTTTTTTGTAATCACGAATAGAGAAAGCTGCCTTTCGTTTATCCGGCTGCAACTCGATTAGAACGGCCTTTACCTTATCGCCGGCTTTATACTCTTTGAGCGCTTCGTCTCCGCCGCCTTTTTCTGCAAGGTTGATTTTGTGTATCAAGCCTTCTATGCCACCCGGAATTTTGATGAAAACGCCAAAATCAGTAACGGAACTCACCTCGCCCTCTACGGCGTCTCCGTGTTTGTAAGCCCTGGCAAAACTTCTCCACGGATCTTCGGTAAGCTGCTTAACGCCAAGCCGGACATTTTTTTCTTTGGCGTTGGTTTCCAGCACGATGACATCTACATCCTCGCCCGTTTTAAGTTCGCTGCTTGGATGCTTGAACTTTTTCGTCCATGACAAATCATCAACATGCAGGAAGCCGACTATGCCTTCTTCGAGTTCTATAAACGCTCCGGCATTGGTCAGCTTTAGCACTTTGCGGGTAAGGCGCGTCCCCACAGGATACCGATCCGCCAAATCTGTCCACGGGTTTGTTTTAACCTGTTTAAGTCCCAGCGAAACACGCCCCGCCCGCAAATCGTAGCCCAGTATCATACATTCAACTTCGTCACCCGGGCTCACCACATCGTCCGGTTTCTTAACCTTTTTGATCCATGAAAATTCCGATATGTGGGCCAGCCCCTCTATGCCTTCTTCTACCTCAATGAAAGCGCCAAACTCGGTGAGTTTGGTAACTTTGCCCTTGACTATATCGTTTACATGGTATTTATCCTCAAAATGTATCCACGGGTCTTCGGTAAAATGCTTCAACGAAAGATTAATGCGTTTTTCTTCAGGGTCTATTTTGATAACTTTTACCCTGATTTTTTGCCCGCGTTTTACGAAGTCCTTAGGGCGCATCACATGGCCCCAACTCATGTCGTGTATGTGCAGCAGGCCGTCAAACCCGCCTAAATCGACAAAAGCGCCGAAAGAGGTGAAAGATTTTACAACGCCGTCCATCTCGCTTCCCACAGGCACATTGGCAAAAAATTCGGCGCGTTTATTTTCGCTTGCTTCTTCGAGCAGCTTTCTGCGGTTGACAATGATGTTCAGCTTGCCATCCGAATACAGGCGTTCAATGAAAAATTCTAGGCTTTCCCCTACTATGCTTTCGGGTTTGTCAATGCGTTTAACATCCGCCTGACTTATAGGCAAGAAAGCATGGGTATCACCCGGCAGAATGACGTCATAGCCGCCCTTGACTATTTTTTCGACAACGCCTTTTATCGGTAAATGCTCGTTAAAAGCCTGCTTTATACTTTTCCATGTAAGTTTTGCGTCCGCTTTTTGCTTGGAAACAACTACTTCGCCGTACTTGTTCTCTTTTTTTTCGAGAATCACCGTTACCGTGTCGCCAATTTGGGGAACTTCCGCGAATTCCCCTATAGGAATCTTTCCCTCCGACTTATAACTCACATCAACAAAGACCTGATCGGCGGTTACCTGCATAATAGTACCGGTAACAAGTTGTCCTTCTTCCAGCCTCTCAAATGCTTTGAGATATTCTTCCTGCATTTGTGTTTGGGAGCTTTCATCGGGATTATCGGAGTTTATCCCGTCCACAGCTTCCATTTCCACTTCCATCTGACCCATGACTCATCCTTTTAACCGTATTGTCTCTTCTAATTTCTCATAAACTTGGTTTATCGTCAAGTATGAAGTATCAATATATGAAACGCCGCCTGAAATTTTCAGGCTGCCTTCAGGTTTATCCTTATCCATACGGTCGCGTTCCTCTATGGAGGCGCGTATCTCACCGGCGTTGAGTTTTGAAACGCCCTGTTCAAAACGCCGTTTTGCCCGCGCTTCAGGTGAAGCGTCAAGGTAAAAACGCGCCCTGGCATCGGGAAATACAACCGTCGTCATATCTCTGCCTTCCACAACGACATCATTTCCGGCGGCAATTTTTTTAATCAGGCTGTTGATTATGCGGCGAACCGGTACAAGCGCCGAAACCTGAGATACCATGCGGTCTACCTCGTCGTTGTGAAGCAGTCCTGAGACATCCGCGCCGTCCAAGAATACCGCGCCGTCCCTGTAATCAAGGCTGATATTTCTGGCGGTAGCAAGCACCGCTTCCGAATCGAGAGGGAACTCCACCCCTTGCCTGATACAGGCAAGGGTAACGGCGCGGTACAGATTGCCGGAATTTATGTAAATAAAACGCCTGCCGACCTCCAGCGCCAAACGCCGCGCCAGCATCTCCGCCATCGTACTTTTGCCTGATCCCGCCGGTCCGTCAATCGCAATCACCATACTCAAACCCTATTATAGCAAGAATTCCCGCATAGTACAAGTATGTATTTGGCCACACCCACCCGCCACCCGACTTGGCATACTGTCAATAGTCAGCGAAAATTTCACCCTCTGACTATCAGAATTCATCAGGAAAAATTTCACCTTTTCGGCAAAAAGTATAAAAATGGACTAAAGTAGTTGTATCAATTCCCTATACCCGTATTAAGGTCTGGAGG
>JAIRMY010000089.1 GCA_031258335.1 Spirochaetaceae bacterium
TGGCGGTACTCGCCGTTAAAAAAACCTTCCCGGCTATAGATGCGGAAACGATACGCAAGGGGCTTACCGGCTTCAGCCTGCCCGCCCGGTTTGAAAAATTGAAGTGTACTCCGCCCGTCATCGTTGACGGCGCACATACGACTATAAGCGTACGCCTCTGCGTCAAAACCTTTACCGAACTGTACGGGCGGGGCGGCATTCTTATCTTCGGCTGCGCACTCGGTAAAACTGACGAGGCGATGGCGGACGCCCTGCTGCCGTACTTTTCATACATAGTGATAACCACCCCCGGTACGTTCAAGATCAGCGGCCCGGAACAGGTTTACGAGACCTTTATACGGCGGAAGGCGGCGGGCGTTCATGCAAAAAGCGGAAAAGTTGAAATAGAATTTGTTAAAAACACGGAGGACGGAATAAAAAAAGCGCTGTACAAGGCAAAAAAAGAAGCGCTGCCCGTACTCGGCATAGGCTCTTTCTACCTTGCAGCCGAAATACGGGACTTTGTTAAAGGCGAATCATTATGAATACGGGTAAACGGATAATTTTTGGAGCTTTAATTGTCGCGTACTGCGCCGCGGGACTTGCGGCCAAAGACAGATTGGCGGTGATGCCTTTTTTAGGCGGCGAGGGAGATGAAGGCGAGGCTATAGCCGAGTTGTTTTCGTTCACGCCGGAACTCAACGTCGTGTTTGAGCCTATACCCCGGACAAGCCTGAATGAAGCGATAAACGCCGAACACCAGACGCAAATTTCGCAGGGACTGATAACGCGGGAGTCCGTAGATGTGTTATCGGAAAATCTTGGAACGCAGTACATGGCCTGCGGTAAGATCACAAGACTTGGAACGCAAAAAATCCTTATAATTTCCATAATTGACGTGATAGAGCTGCGGCAGATTGCCGGGGATGTAACGGCTTACACGGAAATAGCAGACATAATCACTAAATTGCCTTCTATGGCGCTCGCCATAACGGCCATGGCTCAGCAAAATTTTTCCATACTGCCCCGTCTGGCGGTTGCGCCGGTAGAACTTAGCGGCGGCGCCGACCCTGAAATCGCCGATGCGCTGGCTCAGATACTCGCGGTTTACATGATTAGAAACGGAAAGTATTCGGTATATCCAAGAACATCAAACATAGATCAGATACCTGAAAGAACAGACGATATACTGTTTCAGGGAAATGTCGCGCCTCCTAACATGACGCTTTCGGTAAGGGCGCGCAGGCTCGGCGCCGTTACATTGTTCAACGCGGCGATAATAGACCTGGTAACGATGACACAGGTTATAGGCAGTTCGGTGGATTACCAGTCCCCGGAAGACGGCATTTGGACCATGAAATCGCTTGCGCTGCGCCTGTCCGCGATGACAACGACTTATACCGCCGCAGACGCCGTTTCTTTTAGCAGCGCCGTCGAGAACATAAACCTCAACAACGCCGGATGGGAGTATACTGTTACTGTGGACGGCAGTTTTGCCATACCGGGAGTCTCGTTCACCGCAAATGGCGAAAAAGTGATTACTATTACAGGGGCTTCCCCGTCCATACTTTCTAACAGCGATGAATCTTCCGTGCATTTTACCATTCCGGGCGGCATAACGATGATACTTGGAAACAACGTAACGCTCGGCGGCAACGGCAAAGATTCGGTGGCAGTGGATGTAAAAGGCGGAACATTTATTCTGAAAGCCGGCGCTATGATAAAAGGCGGCAAATGGGGCGGGGTGATGGTGCGCAACGGCGGCAGTTTCACGATGGAAGGCGGCGTGATAAGCGGTAATACAAAGGTAAACAGCAACGGCGGCGGCGTGTACGTGAGCAAAGACAGCCGCTTCATCATGAAAAACGGCATCATAACCGGAAATACGGCGGACTATGGCGGCGGCGTGTACGTGTCCGGCTCGGGAGCGTGGTTCATAATGGAAGGCGGGACTGTAAGCGGCAACACGGCAAGCGTAAGCGGAGGCGGGGTATACGTGTCGGGGCAGGGAGCGGAGTTTACGATGAGCGGCACCGCCGCGATACGCGGAAATTCTGCAAAATCAGGCGGCGGCGTGTATATTGACAGCGGAAGATTTGTAAAAACCGGCGGCGTGATAGACGCAAGCAATTTGCAGGCTGATGGGAATCTCGTCTTCGTTTACACCGGAAACAAGAAACGAAAAAGCGTGGCTGGACAGAACGCGGATTTGGACAGCGCCAAAACGGAAAGCGCGGGCGGCTGGGAATGACCCCCTACTTTACAAACTAAACATCACCGACCATAGTTAGTTCATGGCAAACGGTAATGAGCGGGTTACATTTATAGACCAATTAAGAGGCATTGCCATATTTTGTGTTGTGGCAGGCCATTTTATCGCCTTCAATACTGTCCTTCCATACCCGCATAACATAACGATTTTTACATCAATGATCGGTTCGTTTAATATGCCGCTGTTTTTTGTCATAAGCGGCTTTGTGAGTTTCGGATCATATAAAAACCGCAAAACGCGCCTATGTTTACAGCGAAAGGTACAGCGGCTGTTCATTCCATATATTATGTGGTCATTGTTAGCTATCGCATTGCGTCTGCTCAACGGAAACAATGTCCGGGATACGCTTTTTGAGGTTTTAATTTGTGGCTGGTCGGTATGGTACCTTTTGACATTATTCATTTGTTCTTTATCTGCCGTGTTTATCTCAAAAGCGCGTGAGGAAAAACAGGCGACACTTCATTTTTTGGTTTGGATATTCATTATACTGCTGCCAAAAACAGAGGAAAATATTCTTGCGTTAGCGCAGCTTGAACATTTTTATCCTTTTTTTGTATTGGGATACTATTTAAACAAGAAACAGGATGCGGTAAAGCGTATTGCGAATAGGTTAAAATTGAACGCGGTTGCGATTTGTCTTGTGTTTTTTTCCGGCGCCGCAGTTATTTTTGAATTTATTCCCATTCACTGCATGGATTTATTTTTTACAAAAATAACAAACGCGCGCGTTTTTGCCAATATATTGTTTTCCTATATCTGGGCGCTTACCGGCTGCCTATTCGGATATGTTTTGGCTAAACGTTGCTTGCTGGGGGGGGGGGGGATACTGCGCCATCTGATGATAAATTCACCCGCGCTAAAAAACCGTTATCAGCGGCACTTGCCAAAATGGGAATTTACAGTCTTGAGATATACACTATACACACGGTTCTTGTTCGAGATTTTGTTTTTATACCGGATTTTATCAGGACGCATAAGATGTTCTTGAGCTATACCTATAATTTTGCGTATAGTTCATTGATCTGCGCGGTAATATGCATAGTTTCAAAATACGGGTTAAGAAAGCTGCCATTGTATAAAAAATTGATGCTCGGCATATAGTTAAAAATTAAAGAGTAGCTTATAAGGTGTAAACTAAAGCCCCTGGAGGGAGAAATGGACGCAAGGAAAAGGTTTACCGCTTAAGAGTAAGGTAAAGATTTTAATGGAAGTTGTTGAAGGTTACGGGCTTCATATCCAAACAACATTTTTAACTGGGGGAAGCATTGGGGCGGCTCTGAAAGTGTTTGACATCAAACGACCGGACATCGCGGCGAAAGCCAAAGAACGGAAGGCCGGCGCTCTGGAAACGAAGATCAAAGCGAAGGAGGAGGTCATAGCGGAGCGGGCGTAATACCCACTGGCGGGTTAAAAAAGATTTGCCAGGGCAAGTGAGATTTCAGGAATATACGTCGTAATTAAAACGACTACGATTTGTATCAAAAGAAACGGCGCGGCGCAGCGGCATATTTCCACGAAAGGCTTTTTGAAGCGGTAGCTTGCGAGGAAAAGGTTTAAGCCGACAGGAGGGGTGAGAAAGCCGGCTTCCATGTTTATCAGAAAAATGATTCCAAGATGAATATGGTTTATGCCGAAGGCGTCGGCGAGCGGCACGAGGAGCGGCAACACTATCATTATCGCCGAGAAAATATCGATGAGGCAGCCTGTAACAAGCAGCATGAGGTTGAGTATTAGGAGGAACAGCCACTTTGATTTTATAGCTGCCAGTACCCAGCGGGCGAAGTTTTCAGGGGCCTGCGTGTCAACGATGTAGTACGATAGGGCCTGTGAAAGGGCGAGAATCGCGAGTATTCCACCTGTTACAGGGAGCGCTTTGGCAAAAACGCCGCCCACTTCACGTAGCGGTATATCGCGGAACACGAGTGTCTCCACGACAAAGACATAGATCAGCGCCGTAGCGCCGATTTCCACCAGCGAAAGTATGCCGGAAAAGTAGCCCGCGACAAGCAGTATTGGTAGCAGAATTTCCGCCAGTGATTTTTTTATCGAAAGCGCGGCGCGGCGCGCGTTAAATTTTTCTACCGGCATCTTTGTCTTGAGAGAAAATACTACGCCGAATACTATCATGGAAATTAAAAGGAGGATCCCGGGCAGTATTCCCGCGGCGAATAGGCTGAGTATGTTCGTCTGCGTCGTGGTTCCTACGAGTATCAGTGGAAGCGAGGGTGGAAATAAAAGCCCTATGCTGCCGCATGAAGTGAGAAGCCCTATGGAAAAGGCGCTTGGATACTTTGCGCCCGGCATATTTACCGCGCCTTCATTTCCGGAGAGAACGGTATACAGAATTCCGCCGAGCGCGAGTATAGTAACGCCGGACGCGCCGGTAAACGATGTAAAAAACGCGCATATCAGCACTGTCGCCGCTATCATGCCGCCGGGAATCGCGCAAAAAATACCGCGAAACATCTCTACGAGCCGCTCCCCCGCCCTGCTTTCAGAGAGAAAAAAACCGGTCAGCGTAAACAACGGTATCGCTATTATGTTGCTCTGGGTAAGCGCCGTGTATATCTGATTCGCGGTAACGTCAATCTCGCCGCCGGAACTCTGAATTAACAGCAGGGAAAACGCGCCAATCACGATGAAGAGCGGCGTTCCCGCAAAAGCCGCAAGGATTATCAGTATCACGGCGGGCATCCTTATCGCGCCGGAAAACATTGTAAAGAAATCTCTGAGCGCCCACGCGTAATCCGGCAAGTTGAACTCCCAGATAAATTTAAAGATCAACGGGAGCGAACAGACTAGTCCCAAAAAAATCGCCGCCGCGGAAAGAAGCCTTGCCCGGCCTCGGAGCGGGGTGAGGCGGGCGAAACGGAACGTCATCACGGCAAAGCAGAGCGGAAGCGCATAAGCAAAAAAACGATCTGTTACAACACCTATTTTTTGCGGCGGCGTAAGCCCTATCTTTATAAAATCCGCCGAACAAAAAATGAGAATTGTGCTTATAAACGTAGAGAGCAGTCCGGTCGTAACAGCCAAAATTGTTTTTATCTTTTGATTCTTTATGTACTGGACTATTCCGATGGAAAGATGGTTTTCATTTTTTGTCGTTATCATCGCGGAAAACAGCGCGGTAACGAGCAAGAGGTGTGTAGTTAAACCCGCCGTATCGCTCAACGCGGTATGAAAGACGAGCCGCAAGACCGCGCTAACAAACAGTAACAGCGCGATTACAGACAGTGAAACGTTACAGATAAAAGATTCAATATAGTTAATCCATTTTACAACTTTCGACACGCGGCTATTCCCTAATCTGCTTTAGGACATCCTGTATGCTGTTGTAAAGCGCCCTGTCAAATGTTTTGTCCAAAAGCTGCGGCATAACCTTGTTTACATCGTCTATCCATTCTTGTTCCTGCGCCGCGCTGCTTTCGTTTATCACAAGGCCGTTTTTTACCATGGCGGCTATCGCGGCTTCTTCCATTTTTTTTACGTTCTGATTGTTTTGCTCTTCAACCCCGCGCCCTATCTTTAGGAGCGCGTCCTTGTACTGATCCGGTATGCTTCGCCACGCCGCCTGATTCAGCACCACCGCGCCCATGAACGGAGCGATTTTTATCGTAGACATATTTTTTGCGATGCCGAAGGCCTGGGACACGGCAAAGTTGACGGGACTCTGGTAAACAGCGTCTATAGCGCCGCTGTTGAGCGAGACAACTATATCTTTGAGATTCGTCTCGACAAGTTGATACCCCATGGTTCTGAACGCGTCGTTCAAAGACGGAACATCGTTTCCTACGGCAAGTTTTTGCCTTTTCATGTCGGAGGGGACGAACACAGGGCGGCGCGAAAAAAATCTCACCCAACCTACCTTTGACCATGCCACGGTAACAAAACCCGCCTTGCGTACATCCTCTTCTAACTGGGGACGCAGTTTGTCGATCACGGTATCAAGTTCCTCGTCAGTCCTTATCAGGAAAGGGCAGCTAAGCGTTATAATATTTTTTGATATTAGATTCATGCCAACTGATGTAAAAACCGCCGCCTGTATCTGGTTAAGGCGGAGTTTGCGCAGAACATCCGCCTCGCCTCCCGCCACGCCGTTGTGGTAAACAATTACCTTTACCGCGCCGCCCGTCGCGGCGCTCCAATCCGCCGCCATTTTGTTAAGCGCAGCCCCCCAGGGGGTGTTTTCAGGGGCAAGCGAGGCAAGCTTAATCGTTATCGTTCTTTGCTGCGCCCAAAGCGGCACAAAAGCCCCGATTAAAAAACAACACGTCGCTAAAATAGAAAAAGTTTTTTTCATAGGTTTACTCCGGTTCACCGCCTCCGGTGTCAATAAAATAAAGCTCCGCGTT
>JAIRMY010000223.1 GCA_031258335.1 Spirochaetaceae bacterium
AAAACCACCCATAATATTCTCCTTTCTTTCCAATTATAGGGTATTTATTTTATTTTGTCAACAAATTCGCGTAAAAAGGTCAAGCTAAGGTCAAGTTAGAAATTGGAGGCAAAAATGCAATTTCATGTGTTCAAGAAGCCTAAAAAGCTCAAAAACGGTCAAACCGTTAAGCGCTGGTATTATTACTATCTTGATGATGAGAAAAAGCAGCACCAGAAGGCTTGCAAGAGATGCAAGAGCAGGAAAGAAGCGGAGGACTATATCAGAGCGCTTTCAGGCGGCGCTACTGACCATAAGAGCGGCTCCGCTCTTATAAAAAACATCGCCCGGGATATGTTCATTCCTTCAAGCGACCATGTAAAACGGCTTGTCCAGCTTGGGCGCGTTTACGATGAATACACTTTGGTAGACTCGCGGCGGTTTATTACAAGGATTATCGAAACATGGGGAGAGCGGACGCTCGCCTCGATCGAGCCGACCGAAGTGGCAAAGCATCTTTTCAGAATTGAACGCGGCGGCCAGTGGAAAAATCGGTATGTGAAAATTTTTAACGAAATCTATGAGGAGGCAAAGTGGCAGGGGTATAACATCCAAAAGCCGCGCTTTGACACATTTGCCGTCCGCGCTAAAAAAGCAAACGTTCTCACGACGGCGGAACTGAACGCCCTTTACATTCCGGAGAATTTTCCTTCCGATATTTTTTTTGTTATGTTTCTGCTTTGTGTTTCGGCGGGGCTGCGGCTGGGCGAGATTCGCGCGGTACGGCGCAAACAGATTTTTTTCGAACATAAATGTATTTTGGTGGACGGCTTTATGAAACGCGGGCTTGTCCGCACGACATACAATAAAAAAGGATCACCTGAAAACCCGCGCCTGCGCGTGGCCATGCTTCCCGATTCTACGCTAAAAAGGCTCGCCGAATATTTGACGGCTCATCCTATAGGTGACGATGATTATATGTTTTCGGAGGACGGTAATAAACCGATAAGCCAGGACAGGGCGCAAGGGGTTTTTGAACGCGCCATAGCCAGAGCCGGAATTGTAAAAGGCGACAGGAAAATTGTGTGTCATAGCCTCAGGTATACGTTCGTAACCCGGATGCGCCGCGAGCTTCCAGCGGAAACCGTAATGAAAATGGTCGGCCATCTGAACGTTGAGCAGACGGATTACTACACGGACACGAGTGCTATCGAGGAGTCAATCGCGGGTTTAATCGGAGCGGCATCCGCGGCTGATAATCTGTTTATGTAGCAGTCTGTGGCACGTATTTTAGGGCTGACCGGTAGAGGATTGCAAAATGTTGAAAACAACGCGCCAAAAGCCCGCTATGGCAAGTTACAGGCGTTTTGATAGCCGCCTTCAGTCAAACAAACCCGGCGACCTCACTTTTCCTTCATATACGGGATAGTTGGCTGTCAACACTTCAATCTTTTCCACACGGTGGCCGGCGGCGGCGGCGGCTACCGTGTTATTCATTTTAATTTCTAATTGATACCAGCCGGATTCGCGTGCATATTTCATGAGTCGGTTATTCGGGTAGGAACTTAAAAGGAATTTACCCGCAATACCGGACAGGGTCGACAGGAGGCTGTCGAAAGCGGCTTGCGTATAACCTGCGTAATGCCCCTGGTCGGCGCCGACATAAGGCGGGTCAACATAGAAAAGACTGTCTGGCGCGTCGTTGTCCCTGATTACTTTTACGGCATCGCGGTTTTCGATGCCGACATTTTTAAGCCGCTCTGATAGTTCCGGCAAAAAACCGTAGCGTTTGTTTGTAAGCGCCCTTGTCCGTTTGCCTAATATATCACAGCCCCAATTACAATCCGGCCTTGAATTAAAACTTATATTTGTCAGCATCCATACAGCCCACGCGCGTTTTACGCGGTCGAACATATCCGGGTTATTGTAAACTACTCCAGCCTGCCGGTGGAGGGCGCGGCTGTGGAGGCTTTTCCAAACTTCGGTGCTAAGCACGTCAAAATCTGTTTTTAATACCTCCCAAAAATTTGCCATCTCGGAATTCAGGTCGTTCACTATTTCTTCCGTCGACGGAATTTTTGCAAAGAATATCGCCAAACCTCCGGCAAACGGCTCGCAGTAAAGACGATGCGGCGGCAACAGCGGAACGATTATATCCGTCATGTTTTGTTTGCCGCCGTAATAGGTAATAGGCGTTCTCATGTGAATAACGATTCTTGGAGACACGAGCCGCGTCCGATTGGATAATTTGCCGTCAGCACTTCTATTTTTTGCAAGGTACGGCCCGGGCCGTTGGCCGCCGTGATTGGTTTCATCATTTTTATTTCAAACTGCGACCATTTGTATTTTTCCTTGTACTTGGCAAGGTAATCGTGACGGAAAGAACTCAATAAAAATTTGCCTTCGATTTTTGAAAGCGTATCCAAAAGGGCGTGGAAATCATCGCTTGAATAACCGTCGTAGTGCCCCTGGTCAGTGTCGGGGTAGGGCGGATCGCAGTAGTAAAATGTATCTTTGGTGTCGCGGGAACGAATAATTTTAAGCGCGTCGCAACATTCAATTTGCACGTTCTGAAGGCGGATAGCCAACTGTTCGCTAAACGAGTCTTTTTTGTTATTGATTTTATCTGTGGTCGTGCCGGAAATATCATAGCCGAAAGCGCCGTCAAGCATACAGCCGAAACTCATGTTGGCCAGCATCCAAAAAGCCCACGCACGTTTTACACGGTCAAACATATCCGGGTTTTCATAAACCACGCGGGCGTGTTTGTGGAGTTTACGGCTGTGAAGGCTGATGG
>JAIRMY010000248.1 GCA_031258335.1 Spirochaetaceae bacterium
CGTGTGCTCTTCCGATCTCACGAGATGGGACGGAACAACGCTATTTCCGTCCACCTAACGCTGATACCGGAGGTGGCGGGCGCTGAACTCAAGACAAAGCCGACGCAGCACTCGGTAAAGGCAATGCAGGAACTTGGCGTACAGCCCGATGTGCTTATATGTCGCGCACCCGTGATGCTGGACGAGGCTACCCGCCGCAAAATATCGCTGTTTACAAACGTGGAAAACGAGGCGGTAATCGTCTCTTATGACGTGTCTACGACTATATACCAGGTGCCGCTCGTATTTTACGAACAGAAGCTCGACCAAATCGTGCTGAAAAAGATGGGCGTCGAGGTAAGGCACGCCGACCTCTCGGACTGGTACGCGATGATGGACAAGTTCAAGGCGCGGCAGGGCAGGGCGCGTATAGGCATAGTGGGCAAATACATGGAACTCCATGACGCATACAAGTCCGTGTACGAGGCAATATTTCACGCCGGACTTGCCTGCGGCGTGGAAACAGAGCTTGTAAAGATAGACTCCGCCCGTTTGGAGGCGGCGCCG
This sequence comes from Spirochaetaceae bacterium, assembly GCA_031258335.1. Classification (GTDB taxonomy): domain Bacteria; phylum Spirochaetota; class Spirochaetia; order Treponematales; family Breznakiellaceae; genus JAIRMY01. Next base: position 547 of record JAIRMY010000248.1, read on the forward strand.
GACCCGGAAGCAGTGCTTGGAAGCGCGGGATCGTCCCCGGTAGACGGCGTTCTCGTCCCGGGCGGCTTTGGCGACAGGGGGATAGGCGGCATGGTGAGGGCGGCTACATGGGCGCGGACGCATAAGATCCCTTATTTAGGTATCTGCCTTGGGATGCAGGTGATGGTGATAGAATGGGCGCGAAACGTGCTTCACTGGGAGGATGCCGATTCGACAGAATTCGCGCACGGAACGGCGCATCCGGTGATAAGCCTGTTGGAGGATCAGGTTGACGTGCGCATGATGGGAGGGACGATGCGGCTTGGCGACAGCGAAACCAGCGCCCGCGAGGGTACTCTGATACACAAGGCGTACAACTCAGGCACCATCCGCGAGCGCCACCGCCACCGTTATGAATTTTCAAACAAGTACCGCGACTATATGCTTTCGTCCGGTCTCGTACTCAGCGCGTTTACGCCCGATGACGCGCTTGTCGAGTCGGTTGAATGGCCCGACCACCCGTGGGGTCTCGGCGTCCAGTTCCACCCTGAATTCAAATCCAAGCCAACCGCGCCCCACCCATTGTTTACCGCATTCGTGCGGGCAGCCTCCTCCGAACCGGCGGGCGGGTAACCCGCGTGTGGGTTGCGCCACCGGCGCAACCGCACAACGGCAAGCCGCTTTGCGTCTGTCAATAACTAGCGATTACTTCACCCCCAAAGGGCGCTAATTCACGGAGGCGAGGCTGGGGGGGCGGGCGCGGCCCCCCCCCCCGCCCCCCCCCCCCCCCCCCCGGCGGGGGGGGGGGGGGGGGGGGGTGAGCCTTTCCTCCGTGAATTAGCGCCCTTTGGGGGTGAAGTAATCGCTAGTTATTGACACAGAGCGCATTGTCTATGCGGCTATATGGTCTTGGAATTAATTACCCTTTAAGGTATAATGGGAATATGACCTTTAACATAGTGCTTCTGGCAGTGTTCTTTGCCCTTCTAACCGGAATAGGCATCTGGGGGATGAGGCGTACAAAGACGCTTGGGGACTTCTTTCTGGGTGGGCGGAAGATGGGGCCTTGGGTGTCGGCCTTTGCCTACGGGACATCGTACTTTTCCGCTGTCATCTTCATAGGTTTCGCGGGAACGCAGGGCTGGCAGCTCGGACTTAACAGCCTGTGGATAGCCGCCGGCAACGCGGTCATAGGGTCTATGCTCGCATGGCTCGTGCTGGCAAAACGGACGCGGCGGCAGACTCAAAACCTGGATGCCATGACCATGCCGGGTTACCTACAGGAACGTTACGGCGCTAAACACCTTAAACCCATAGCCGCAGTTATAGTGTTCCTGTTCCTGTTGCCGTACTCGGCATCGATATTCAAGGGGCTGGGGCACCTGTTCGAGGCGGTCTTTCACATTCCCTACGACCTTGCCCTGATACTGATGATAGCGTTCACCGGCGTTTACCTCATACTAGGCGGTTACTTTGCCGTAGTTGTAATCGACTTCATCCAGGGAATATTCATGATAGTGGGGGCCTTTGCCGTGGTCTGCGTCTTCGTCTCGGAGGGTGGCGGGCTTTTCTCATTCCTTGCCGGGGCGGCGGCGGGGTACAATGAGCATATACCGCCCGAAGCCAGGCCGGGCATTCTTAGCATCGTCTCAGTGGTATTTATGACGAGTTTTGGCACCTGGGGGCTGCCGCAGATGACGCAAAAATTCTATGCGATAAAAAACGAGAAGGTAATCCCAAAGGCGGTAATAGCCACAACGCTCTTTGCCGCGATAATAGGATTTTCCGCGTATATGGTCGGGAGTTCGGCGCATATATTCTTTACTCCCGACTCTGTGCCGAGGGGGCCGGACGGTCGCGTCCTGTACGACCTCATAGTGCCCGCGTTGTTGACTGAACATCTGCCGGAGATGCTGATGTCGCTGATACTGCTGTTCGTGCTGTCCGCGTCCATGTCTACGCTGTCATCTTTGGTGATGATTTCATCCTCAGCCATAGCGATAGACCTCTATCCGGTAAAAAACGACCCCAACACGGGCAAGGAACGGGCGACGGCGATGATGCGTTTCCTTTCCCTGCTGTTCATCATAGTTTCATATTTTATATCGCGTTTTCAGATAAGCATCATAGTGTACCTCATGTCCCTGAGCTGGGGCGCGGTATCCGGCGCGTTTGCCGCGCCTTATATCTACGGCCTGTACTGGAAACGGGCCACAAAAACCGGGGCTTACGCCGGACTTCTCGGCGGACTGGTCATAGAAATCATTCTGTTTTTTGTGCTGGGGCCGTCCCGTTCGCCGCTTACCGCTTCTATAGCGATACTCGCGCCTTTCATCATAGTGCCGCTGGTGTCGGTCTTCACGAGACCGCCGGAAGATTCGCTCTTAGAAAAGGCCTTTGCCCCGCTACAAGGAGAAAATTAATGTTTGAGTATAAAACATCAGGAACCTGTTCCTCAAGAATTTTTTTTGACATTACAGACGGGAAAGTTCATTCTATACAGTTTGAAAACGGGTGTAATGGGAATTTAAAAGCTATTTCTAAACTCTGCGACGGTATGCCGGCGGAAGACGTGGTAAAAAACCTACGCGGCATACAGTGTGGATCCAAGCCGACATCGTGCGGCGACCAGCTTGCCCGCGCTGTGGAAAAGGCGATAGAACACCAGACAAAATGAACTGCTCGAGGCAGGCGGGGCGCGGCGGACAGGCGGACTGTCCGCCGCGCTTTCAGCGGCTTGCCCTCTTAACGGGCGTGGAGGCGTTGCAAAGGCTGGCGGCGACGCGGGTGATAGTCTTCGGTCTAGGCGGCGTTGGCAGTTGGTGCGCCGAGGCTCTTGTCCGTTCCGGCATAGGCGGAATTACGCTCGCCGACTCGGATCTTATCTGCGTTACAAACATAAACAGACAGGTACAGGCCACAGGCAAAACCATAGGACAGCGTAAAACAGAGGCGCTTAAGACGCGTCTCGCCGAGATAAACGGCGATTGCATCATCACGACATACGGCAAAGTTTTTTCGCGGGATACCGAAAGCGATTTTTGCGTAGAAGCCCATGATTTTGTCATAGACGCGATAGACAGTCTGGGACCTAAACTTGATTTGATAGAACTTTGCGGCAGGCTGGGTAAGACGCTGTTTTCCTCTATGGGAATGGCGCAAAAACTCAACCCGTTTCTGCTGCGAAGCGCCGATATTTGGGACACCAAAGGTTGCCCGCTCGCCCGTCTTGTACGCGGGGGCTTACGAAAACGCGGCTTCACAGGCCATTTTACCAGCGTCTACAGCACGGAATGCCTGCCTCTCCGCACTGAGATAAGCTCAAACTGCGGCGGGGGCCTGTGTCTCTGCCCGGCGCGTATGTCCGGGGATGACGGAGAAGCCCCCAAAGAATGGTGCTCGTCAAAAAAAGTGATAAACGGCAGTGCGGTAACGGTTACCGCCGCCGCCGGCATGATGCTCGCAAGCCTTGTGGTACGCGGCGTGGTAGGACGACCGCCTCACCGTTAATCCCCCAGCCCCAGAGCGAGAAGCGCAGAGGTAAAGTACGGAGGCAAGGGGGCGCTTAGATCCAGCGTCCGTCCGTTTCGGAGCGTGAGGGTAAGACGCGCCGCATGGAGCAGCATCTGTTTTATCCCCGCCTCGCGGCGTAGCGTCTTGTTGAGCGTGAAATCGCCGTACTTCCTGTCGCCTATTACAGGCAGATTCTTTTGGGCAAGGTGGCGTCGTATCTGATGCATACGTCCTGTCCCCAGTTCCAGTTGAAGGAGGGCGAAGCCGTCCGCCGTTGCAAGCCGCCTAAAATGTGTGACAGCGTCTTTTAACACGCCGTTCTGTTCAAGGCTGATGGCTATCACCCCGGTTTCGTCCGTGCCCGCATCTTTTCCCCGGCGGCAAACGGCAAGATACCGTTTACGGACAGTTTTTCCGGCAAAGGCTTTTGAAAAAAAAGCGGCGGCGGCGGGGCTTTTTGCCGTAAGCACGAGGCCGGAGGTGTCCCTATCCAGCCTATGCACAAGAAGCGGGCGCGGCTCCCGCGAGGCGGCGAGGAGCGCGTCAAGATTCACGGCGGCGCCATGCCCGCCCTGCACAGGAAGCCCAGCCTCTTTATTGATCACGAGGCAGTCCTCGTCCTCATATACAATTTCTATGCGTTTCATTCATGTAATTGTCAATTTTCCATTATCAATTTTCAATTCCCTGTGGGCGGGCGCTGTATCAGAAAACCAAATGTCTGGTACAATTTTACAATGCAAGCCGTTCTCTGCCGGTCTATGGCGCTGTTCATATTCTTGTATCAATTTCATCTGCTCGCCGCCGATCTTTCTGACGCTCCGCTTTTTATCGCCTCGGTACTCGGCGCGTTTGCATCGGCGTTCGTGCTAAAGGGGCTTGCCGACGCTTCAAACGCAAAACGCGGAACGGCTTACATACTGGTAATGCTGTTGATACCCCCGGTAGTGCGTCTCTTAATAGCATTTCCGCGATTGTTAACCGGTAATACAAATATGGGCGCGATGATTCTATTTGATTCGCTCCTTTTAAACTATGACCGTAACGCATTCATAACAACGGGGCCCTTTTACTGGACGGCGTTTACCACTTTTTTTTCATTGCGTGAACGGCGGGCGCTGCGTTTTTCCGTGATGGCGGACTGCGTTTTGTTTGTCGCGTCATTTTCAATAGTAGGCAGCGTTTCGATATACACGCTTCCGGCGCTGCGCCTCATTGTTTTTGCGGCTATAGTATTCTTTGAGCTTGCGGCGCTGATGCTCTCCTCACCGCCGGAAATGAGGCCGCAAAAGAAAGATTACGCGGCGGCAGGCGGCGTATTGCTTTTGCTTGCCGCGGTATGCGGAGCGCTGCTAGTGCGCCCCATGCAGGAACGCGCCCTTTCTCAGGGTGGCGGCTTGCTACAGCCTAAGCTCTTTAGCTTTGATTTTGCCCCATACATCAGGCTTGAAAATGAAATCAGCATGAATGACGAGTTGATTTTCATTGTAAGAAAGAATTCAAGGTATGAGGGCGAAACGCCCGCTTCGGCGGAAATGCCGTCAACGACAGATATAGACGGCGGCTTCGACCTTGAAACAGGGCATTATGATCGCCCGGCTTTGAAAGACACGCATTACCTCATGCGGCGCTTCGTGCTTTCGGCGTACAGTACAAAAGAAGGGAAAAAAGATGCCGTAGGGTTTTTCCGCGATGACAAAGCGGACGAAGAAACGCAGAGCGCGCGGCTTCCGCAGGGCAGAACAGAGTACAACGTTACGGCGGTGGAAGCGCGTAAAATGCTGCGTCAGGAGTATTACCTTGTAAACATCGACAGTTCGGCGTTTATAGCGATGAATGAGCCAGCCGAAGTCATGCCGTTTGAAAACTGGGACGCGTCGTCTTTTAAATCCGCCTACGCGGTAAACAGCGCGGTCAGCGTATGCACCCCTATAGATTTGATTCAGGCGGTAACCGGCGCGTACAATGCGGAAACCTTGGAAATGACGGCGGAGGATTACCAATACTATACGATATTCTCTGGCTCAAAAAACAGGCTAACAGAGCGTGAAAAAAAAATTACCGCGCTGGCGGAAGAAATAACGGCCGGGACGGACAACTATTGGGAAAAGATACAGTATGTTTATCAGTATTTGAAATTCGGCGATTACCGTTACAGCCTCAAGCCCGGAATCGCGCCGTCAGGCGATCAGTTGGATTACTTTTTGTTTGATTCAAAAAAGGGGTACTGTTCGTATTTTGCGTTTGCCTTCGCTTCGCTGCTCCGTTCAATAGGTATACCCAGCCGCGTTGCCGTGGGTTTTTTTCTTGAACTGGACGAGGGCAGGCTGGATTTTTATCCGGTGCGTTCTAATATGGCTCACGCCTGGGCCGAAGTCTGGTTCCCCGGTTTTGGCTGGATAGAGTATGACCCTACGACAGAAAATCTTGCGGAAGGCGAAGACTTTGAATTTTCCGCCGGTACACCGGAAGAACTTTTCGAACGGCTGATGAAAGAAATCATAGACAACCAAAACCGCTTAAAGGTAAAAGAAGGCGTGGGAGAGGAGGAAGGCCCGGGACTCGCGGCGGCGGAACGCGCCGCCGCGTTTGTAAAAAAATCTCTATCCCTCATCGCCGCCGCTGTAATCATAGCCGCCTTTGTAGCCGCGCGGTTTGGCTATTACATACGCTGTCGCTTTTCAAAAAATCCGCGTAAAAAGACTCTATGGCTGTGGCGGCACGTCAAACACCGCCTGAGTCTTGCCGGAATACGCAGAACCGGCGCGGAAGCGGAAAGCGAATGGATAGACCGTATTGCCGCAAAATACCCGGACTCGCCGCTCCGTAACATTTACGACAATGTTCTCGCCGCAAAGTACGCGGAACATTACGGCGCGGACCAGCATTTATTATTTTTTGCGTTGTATAAAACGTTTAATATCTGGCATAAAATTTGGCGCAAAAAACATTTTGCTAAAAAAATATCAAAGACAAGACCGCTTGTTTTTATTATTTGTATTTTTTTATTCTCATCAACAGCCAAAACATATACGGAAGAAAACGCCGCCTCACCGGAAGAAATTCTTATCCGTGCTATTGACGAGGAAGAAGGTGAATTCTGGGAACGTGCGATAGAGTTGTACACTACGGGAAAAACCGTATACCCGGCGGATTACCGGTTTCCGCTGAGGCTAGGCGACCTGTATTTCAGCCGCAGGCTGTACAGGCTTGCGATGGACGAATTCCTTTTGGCGAATATACTGCTGCCGGGCGATACCGCACTGTTGTACCGGCTTTCGCAAGCCGCGGGCAGCCTGAACGAAAACAAAACCGCCGCTATCTTTCTTGAACGCCTGCTTGCCATAGACCCGGAAAACCGCGAGGCCATAGGTTCTCTGGGCTGGATGTATTTTAAACTGCACCGCCTGAAGGACGGAGAAAGACTCCTCGTTGACGCGATTGAACGTTTTGGCGCGGAACCCGATTTTTGTATGACGCTTGGAACCATCTATTCCGATATGTTCAACTATCCTGACGCTAAAGAGCGCTACATGGACGCGGTAAGCGGCGCGTTGAACATGGGCGCTAAGGAATTCGCATCGGTGGCGTACTACAATCTTTCCATACTAGAAAGCCGTTTTTACCGTTACGGAGATGCTTTTGCCAGCACAACGTCAAGCCTCTTGATGGCGGACAGGGCGGGAGGACACCTTGCCCGAGGGGAACTGTTGATGCGCCGTCTTGATTTTGGCGAAACGTTCAACGAATACAATAAATCGTACGAGATTGATAAATCTCCACTTTCAAAACTCAGCCTTGCCCAGGCCTTCCTAAAATCAGGCGATTTGACACAGGCGCGGCTTTACGCGGAAGACTGCCTGTCATCAGATAATTTTTACTGGATGTTGAATTACGGCATAGATCCGGGAGAGTACAAACGTGATATTCATGAAATACTTTACAAGGCGTACAGCGGGCTTGGAAAAAAAGAGGCGCTCACCTCGTACTACGGTTTTTTTGAAACTGCGCGTGGAATGATAATGCGTACAGTTTTTTATTTCAAATACAGGGCGCATAAACTGTTGTATCAAAAGTATTCACTGCTTTCGGCGGGGGCCTTTGAAACGGAACCGGGCGGCCGCCATCTTGAGGCGCTGTTTGAATATTACAACGCCTTTTACGATTACAAAGGCCGCGCTATTTACTATCTGCGGGCGGCCAGGGATTTTGAACTTAGACTGATACCGGAATCCGCCCCCTCGTACCTGTTTGAAACAGGGAAATTTCTGCGGAACGAGGCGATGTTACAAGATGCCATTGCCACCCTTGCTCCGGTCTGGGAAAAAGACCTTGCCGCGGATACCTATGTTGAGTTGGCGCTGACGGCGCGGCATGAACTTGCCGCGGAAGCTGCGGGACGCCTGTTTGCGCTTAACCCCGGCGCTCTGTGGCAAAACGGCATACGTTTTCCCGTTGACGTTCAGATTTCAGGCGGAGAGAACATTCCCGCCCGCCGAATAGAGTCCCTAATAAAGACTCTTAATAGCGCCGGTTTCGACACAAAACCCGCCGCCGTCCGCTGGACGCTGCGTCTCCGCATAGATGCCGGAGCGGTTTACGCGGAACTGTACGACGGCGGAACAGGCATCGTAACGCGGCGTAAGACCCTGCCGCTGCCCTCATTCAGGGCAAAACATCTATCCGCGTTTGCCAACGCCCTCGCGGATGAACTCGCCTCCAACGTGGACTGATCAACAACAATCAACGACACATATTGTTGATAAATGAAAGACAATGATGTATTATATGAAACAAGAGGTTATGTATGAAATTTGTTTCTGTAAGGGATTTTAGGACATTGTGAGTCGTAAGTTCTCAAGCAATAAAAGATGAACCGGTAGAAAAACCTTACGGCCTGCGTTACGATAAAATTAACAAACTACATCGGATAGCAAGAGGGGGCTTTCTATGTACAGGTTCATCAATAGCATTTTAAAACAATTTCTGCCTTGTTTCAATAGGGATGCAAGCTGGGTTAATTTTGCAATATCATCATCGGGTTCATTCCAAGCGGGATAGAAATAAGGTATATCAACAGCGTACCCCACAGACCCAGCGATATGGAGACGGACAGCCGTTCCGCGATGAGTCCCAGCACCTTCTGTCCGCGAAACAGGC
>JAIRMY010000005.1 GCA_031258335.1 Spirochaetaceae bacterium
ATGTATCGGGTTTCACCCCGTGCAGCCGTTTAAAAAGAGCCGCTTTGGCTTTCGCCTTCTTTTTTTCCCTTCCCATGCCATTATTATAGCATATTTAACGTTATTGAACAAGTCTATTAATCCGTTGGCTGTACTGATTTCAAAAGTTAAATTTACCAAAATTGATTTGAATAAACTTAACAAAGCGTATAGCAGCTTTAGAGTTAATCTTTTTGAGTTTCTAAAAAATGAACGTAATATAAAAAAATTATCACCTCCACGCATAACGAATATTGAATATTGGTTTTCAAAAGATGTTATCAATGCTTTAATGGTTATTAAACATTTTATTGATGAAATAAAAGATATAAATATTAAAAATTTCTTTTCAGTTCCATTTTCAGAAACTGTTCGAGAATGTTCTTATACACGGAACAACGAATTTAAATTATTTCGCATGAAATCGGAAGATTTATTAAATTTTAATCCAGATGCAATTAGTTTCTACTTTAAGAAATGGAATGATGTATTTTCACTTTATTCGCATGTTTATTTGCCAAAACTGGAACGCGAAATAAGAATAGACGTTCAGTATTCAAAATTTCAGCCGCAAGACGACTGTTTTGATGTTGTTTTAACAAGTCCGCCGTATGGCGACAGCAGAACGACAGTCGCTTATGGGCAATTTTCGGCGTTATCTAACGAATGGCTGGGAATTGATTATGCGAGAAAAATTGACGGAATGTTAATGGGCGGGACAAAAACATCGCAGAATATCAGCAATGGCATAATTGGCGATTATATTGCACAAATTAGCAAAATTGACACAAAAAGATCACATGATGTATCGGCGTTTTATAATGATTTAGAGGCGTCTATTATCAAAGTGGCAAACAGCATCCGTAAAGGCGGAAAAGCGATTTATGTTGTTGGGAACAGAACGGTAAAAAATGTTCAACTTCCAACCGACCAGTTTATCGCAGAAAAGTTTGAACAAAACAAGTTTAAACATTTAATTACTTATGAAAGAGCATTGAGCAATAAAGCAATGCCGGGTAAAAATTCTCCTACAAACGAAGCTGGAAAAACCGTAAATACGATGTTGTTTGAATATATTGTTATTTGCGAAAAAACATAATTTGCGGATGCGCCCAAACGGCATCCTCCTCGCTCCAGCCGCTTTGCGGGTTGTCATTCGAGGATAGCGCCTACAAAATTTCTTGCGCCGTTGAGGAAAGCCCTCCAGTCCAGCGCCTTGCGCGTGCGGTACTGAAGGCGGCTCACCGCCAAGAGTCCGCCGCCGGTTTGTATGATGATGCCGGCGTTCTTGTCGGCGCCAAGCGCCTTACCGGCCCCATCCGCCCCTCCTCCGGCAAGAGTCCCGGCGTATGGGGCGGCTTCCAGAATGTACAGTTCCGAGTCTCCGTGTTTCGTGTACGACAGTGGCCAGGGCGTGAATGCCCGTATACGCGCGTCAATATCAACTGAGCTTTGCCGCCAGTCTATGCGGCCATCCTCGCGCCTAAATTTATCGCAGTATGTGGCGGCGTCGTGGTTCTGCGGCGTTTCGCTTACCCTGCCAGCCGCAAGACCCTGAAGCGTCTTGACGAGGAGGGCGGCGCTTTTTTCGGCGACTACCGCGCTCAACGAAGCGGTAGTCTCCCTCCCTGTAAGCGGTATAGCCTCCTGGTCAAGGAGACCGCCGGAATCCAGATCTCCTGTAAGCCGCTGTACGCTTATACCTGTTTCGCTGTCGCGGTTCAGTATAGCCGAGGGAATAGGCGTAGCGCCCCTGTACTTGGGGAGCAGCGACGGGTGGACGTTTATCCCCCCAAGCGGGAACAGCGCCAAAAATTCGTCAGGGAAAAAGGCACCATAGGCAAACGACACAAGGATTTCGGCGTGTAAGGCCGCCGCCTCCCGCATACAGGCGTCGTCTATGGTTTCGTGTTTTAACAGCGCGGTTGCCGCGCCGCCGGGTAGACGCTCCGCCGCCGCCCCGACATCGGAGGGAGTAGGCGAGCCGCGTCTCCCTTTTGCCGTGTCCGGGTTTGTCAGAATACCGGTAAGCTCGCAGAAACCGCCTTTAGAGTGGACGGCGGCAAGCGCTTCTAAAGCGGGAACGGCTATAGCCGGAGTCCCTGCAAACAACACCCTCATTTCTTGCTTTTCTTCAGTTTCTCGTATTTTTTGAGCAGTTGTTCACGCTTTCCCTCCGAAAGTTTGTCTATGAACAACGCGCCGCCTAGATGATCGTACTCGTGCTGAATCACACGCGCCAGAATCCCATCCGCATCCATGGTGAAAGGTTTCCCTTTTTCGTTCCATGCCTGCACCCTGATCATCTTTGGGCGCATAATATTTCCCCATATCCCCGGCAGCGAAAGGCAGCCCTCCTCGTAACCGGTAAGTTCCTCGGAAGTTTCTATTATCGACGGATTTATAAAAACACGCTGCGTGTCATTCCCGATTTTTGTTATGAAAAGCCGTAAGGGCAGCCCAACCTGTATCGCCGCCAGCCCCACTCCCCCGTGCTTGTCCAAAATTTCAAACATTCCGGTGAGCAGTTTATTCGTCTCTCCGTCTATATTTTTTACCGGAGCGGACTTCTCCCTGAGAGTCTCGCTGCCAAGTGTAAGTATCCTCATAAGTAATAGTATAAGTATAAACGGCAGGTAGTTAAATAGTATAATCAGCCGCATGCAGGCTGAGCAGGTTTGCAAGTGAATTTTCTTCGCCCTGGGAGAGCTCACCCGGAAGTATCAGCGGATCCAACGGGCTTGGAGGGAGCAAAAACCCGCTGTCAAGGAAGCAGCGAAAAACTTTAGCCCACTCCTCACCAGCATCCGCCCATACTGGCCGTATGTAGATTCCATCCATCCGCCAGTTTGAAAGGGTTAGAGGCTGCTTAAATGCGTCTTTTATCCGCTTGAAACGCATAATGCCGCGTTCAGGCTCCGCTAAAAGGTCGTAAATCGCACGTGTGGCGGCGGCAAGGAGGAAAGGCGGCAAAAATCCCCCGTCAGGGTACTCGCTCTCCATCTCGCAGACTATGACAGCCGGCGCGGACGGGAACGGCAGAATGGGCCGGAAGGCGGCGGCGGTTTCCCCTGAGTACACTCCGCCTGATTCAGGGAAGCAGAATGGCCGCCAAACCGGAAGGCTTTTATAACCGGGGACCGCCGACCAGTCCTGATACACTTTGAACGCTTTACCCGGAAAGAGCCGGTCAAGGGCTTTTGTAAAGCGCCGCGCCGCCGCGTTGGGAAACGGCGCAAACAGCCCCCGCTCGGCGGCGTTTTTCAAGTCCCGCACAACGTTTACAGGCTTATGCCCCAGTATGGCCGCGCCGCCGCATTGCCAAAGATCGACAAAACGCCGTCCCGCGCCGTACAAACGAAACCCGCGCAAACGTTCTATAGGCGGAAGCATTTCCAGTAGACTCACCATACCGGTAAATTAAAAGCGGTTTTCAGAACTTACGCAAGACAGCGGCGGCACATGGTGCTATAATCGTATTACCTTGGAAGTACAGAGCGTAAATGTGACGGATTCTCTTGAAAAAACAGGAGCCCCGTGTCCCTATTGGGGACGTTGCGGCGGTTGCCCGTTGCAAGGCATGGACTACGCGGAGCAACTCGGTAAGAAAAAAGCATTCCTGAGCGAGGCTTTTTTACGCGCCGGTGTTCCCACGTTGGCGGACATACCGGAAATTAAAGTGATACCCTCCCGCCCATTTGAGTACCGTAACCGTATACAACTGCGCCGCGTACCGCGAGGCACGGAAAACGATGTTCCGCGGGGAAAATCACGGCTGCGCCCGCTCAGACCTGAGCGGGCGCAGCCTGCGGCATACGGCTTCATGACACGAAGCGGCGGTAAAGACGGCGGCAAAAACGGAAGTCGCGCCGTGGAAATTGTGCCTGTAAACGACTGCCTCACCGCCGACCCATTGATACGCCATGCGTTGAAAAACGGCCGGCTCATTCCGCCCATTGACAGGGATCGTTTCTCCGTGTACGGCAAAGATTCCACGCTGCTCATAGAAGGGCGGAATTCCCGCGGCATGGCGCGTATGCGCGAAAAAATTATAGCCATGGATGCCGGCGTTTTTTTTCAGAGCAACGGGGCGCTTTTGGAACTCCTGATAGGCGACATACTAAGCGTCTCAAAAGACGCGGATAAAAAACTTGCCGCCGCCGATTTTTACTCCGGCGTGGGAACCTTTGCGACGTTCTTGCAGGATGATTTTCAGCGTATAGATCTGCTCGAATCAAACAAGGCGGCGCTCGCCCTGTACCGCGAAAACGTAAAGCTGAAAGACGCCCGTTTCTTTGGTCAGAACGATACTGTTTGGGCGCGAAATTCCGGCAAATACATCAAAAAGCCTTACGGCTTCGTCATCGCCGACCCGGGACGGCAGGGTATGGGCGAAGCCATGCTCCGCTTCCTCGGCTCAAACTGCGAAATTCTCTGCTATGTCTCATGCAACCCCGCCTCCCTTGCCCGCGACGCCGCGGTGCTGCTTAACCCCGCCGGAAACACGGGATTAAAACTTGTATCGCTGTCTTTCTACGATTTTTACCCGCAGACAAAACACATCGAATCCCTATCCGTCTTCATCCGCCCCGCGCCCTGATAGCCGCTCCTATGGCACCGGCGTACATACCGTTGCGCAGCGGCGTTACTGTAATACCGAGCGACTCGGATAAGACACGCGCCATACCTAAACTTTCCGCAAGTCCGCCCGTTAGTACGGCGGGTTCGGCTACCGGAATCTTTGCCGCAAGAGACGCTATACGCGCCGCGAGAGACGCCGCCGCGCCGCCTATGATCTCTTCACGGGAAACGCCGCGGGCAAGCAGCCCTATTACCTCGGATTCGGCAAATACCACGCAGGTACTGTTGAGCCTGACGCGCCG
>JAIRMY010000227.1 GCA_031258335.1 Spirochaetaceae bacterium
GCCGACGGTTCGGGCGCCGCCGACGGTTCAGGCGCCGCCGACGGTTCAGGCGCCGCCGCCGACGGTTCAGGCGATGCCGCCGACGGTTCAGGCGATGCCGCCGACGGTTCAGGCGATGCCGCCGACGGTTCAGGCGATGCCGCCGACGGTTCAGGCGCCGCCACCGGTTCAAACGCCGCCGACGGTTCAAACGCCGCCACCTGAACAGGTAACCTCGCTTGAGCAAGAACTACCGCCTGAACAGGCGATCCCACCGGAGCAAGCGCTACCGCCTGAAGAAAAGGAGCCGCAGGAACAAAAGCGAAAAAAACCTGTTTTTACGCTCAGTGCCGGTGCGGGTATGCTTATAGGTGGGAACTTAGGGGGCGGCATTTCCACCGAAAACGGTAAACTTGATATTGTAAAACTTCCCTATTTTGGCGGTGGTGGCTTCCTATTTTTTGACGCGACGTATGGGGAAATATCAGTGGCTTTTTTTGGCGGCGGTGGAAATCTGGCCTGGTTCGTAGACCTGAATATCGGTTTGCTTGGCAGGTATCCGTTTGTAATCAATGACAAATTATCTATTTCCCCGTTGCTAGGCATTGATTACCAAACAACTCTTTCGGCAAAATTCAATGACGGCGCCGACATAGATTACTCTACCTTCATTAACAGGAGGGGAAAAATAGCCATTGATCTTAGCGCATTGTGGTTCAAATTCGGCGGTGGTTTGGATTATGTGATAACCCAAAAGATTTATGCACGAATCGAGACGCTGTACGGACTAAGAATCGCAAACAGATTCGAGGAGAATGTGAAAACCTTTAGTACGAGAGATGGCGTGAAAACACAGTTAGGGCATGGACTAACCGTAAAACTAGCTGTTGGCTATAAATTTTAAAACATAGTCGCCGCTCCACCCGAAAAAGGCAGGGCGGCGGTAGTTTTTCCGGCCCCACGCCCCTACTGTTTCACGTGAAACAATTCTAATCCGATGACACTTGGTATGTTTCACGTGAAACATACCGCAACCCTGTGGCTCACTGCCGTAAGGTGACTTCCGTCCTGCCAAAACCGCCGAAATCTGGGTGTGAAAAATGAAAATCCTCCACTATGCTTTGGTCTTTCAGGTAGTCGTGTATACCACGCTGCAAAATGCCGTCTCCCTTGCCGTGCACCACAGAAAATTCTTTCAGCCCTAAAACCAACGCGGAATCTATATGCCGTTGCAGCGCGTCTATGGCATCGGCCAGACGCATACCGCGCACATTCAGTTCCGGCGGTATAGAATTTGTGGGCAAACTATAATCTACGCTTGCCGGTGCCAGCCTCACGGCGTTTTGCGGGGGATTTTCCGCTACAAGCTCCGTTTCAGGAAAGACCATAGCCACCGAACCTATTTCCACCACCCAATAGCCTTTTTTTGCTGGGCGGCGTACCTTACCCCGCAGCTTCCCGTCCCCGGCTAGCACGGCAAGACCCGGATGTATCGCGGTATAGACGGGTACGGCATCGTCTCCTGTAACGGTCTTTTCTTGCCGGCTAAGTTCTGTCTTCTCCGCTTTAAGGCTATCTGTTTCCCTGTCAACAACCTCGTCAAGTTCTTGTAAAAAATCCTTTACCTTGAGGGTTTTTTCACGGCTCAACTCACCTTCTTTTACTTCACGCACAAGATTTTCAAGCGTTTTACGGCTTTGATCCAGCAGGCGGCGCAAGTTCTCTATAGAGCCGCTTTTTAACTCCGCCTCTTTCTGGCGCAGGCGTAGTTCCCGTAGTCCTAGCTCACGCCGTTCTTCAGCCAAACGTTGTTTTTCCAGCGCCAGTTCCCGCAAGCCTTCTTCAGCAGCGCTGTATTTTTCTTTTAGTCTGGCAATCAGCGCGGAGACATTTCCGCGCCCTTCGTCAAGATTGACTCGCGCCCTATCTACAAGTTCAACTGGAAATCCGCAGCGCAGGCTTATATCCAAGGCGCGGCTTTCGCCGGGCAGCCCCATAACAACACGGTACGAGGGACTCAAAGTAGCCGGGTCAAATTCCACAGAGGCGTTCTCAACACGGGTGTTCGAAAAAGCATAGTTTTTCAATGCCCCGTGGTGCGTCGTCACTATGCAAAAACTGTTTTTCTCCAAAATACTATCGAGTATCGCCATCGCTATGGCCCCGCCTTCGGCAGGATCGGTTCCGGCGCATAACTCATCGAGCAGGACAAGGGAATTTTTCCCCGCGTTTTTCAGTATAGAGGCTATAGCGCTTATATGCGCCGAAAAAGTCGACAGCGACTTTTCCAAAGATTGGTCATCGCCTATATCGGCAAACACGCCTTCAAAAACCGGCAGGCGGCTTCCTTCGGCAAGCGGCAGGGCAATGCCTGCCTGATTCATCAGCGCAAAGAGTCCCACCGTCTTGAGCGCCGCGGTCTTGCCTCCCGCGTTAGGCCCGCTGATCACGAGGACACGCGCAGTCATTAACAGATCAATGGGAACAGCCTTGCTGCCAAGCAATGGATGACGCGCCTCCCTCAGCATAATCACGTGGTCTTGCCCGCCATCGTCTGGCGGCAAAAATATACCCCTCGTATCGTTCGAGTAACGCGCTCGTGCCCTCAGCGTTTCTAAAAAAATTATCTTTTCATGGAACAAGGCGAGCGCCTCTCTTTCAGCGGCTATTTTCATCGTCAGCTCGCGGAGTATACGTCTCACTTCTGCCTCAAAATGCCGCTGTTCGATAACAAGCTGGTTATTCTTTTCAATGACTTCCTCCGGTTCAATGAAAAGCGTCTGTCCACTTGCCGAAACCTCATGGACTATACCCCGTATCCTCCCCTTGAACTGATGTTTAAGCGCTATGACCAGCCTTCCGTTACGTTGGGAGGGTAAATCCGATTGAAGCATACGCCGCGTACTATCGTTGTTCGTATACGATGCGCTTATCGCCTGCAATTCCCTGTTTATAGCGGCTATCCGCTCCTTTATCACCCTGAGCTCAGGCAAATCACGGAGCTTGCCGTCTTTGTCCAAAACACGAAAGACTTCCGACTCAACAGCGGAGCAATCCGGTATCCCCGATGCGGCATCTAAATCACCCAGCCAGCGGAGCAGGGCGCGGCCTT
This sequence comes from Spirochaetaceae bacterium, assembly GCA_031258335.1. GTDB lineage: Bacteria > Spirochaetota > Spirochaetia > Treponematales > Breznakiellaceae > JAIRMY01. Next base: position 3,092 of record JAIRMY010000227.1, read on the forward strand.
CCCTCACAAAGCCGCCTATGGCAAAGGCATTTTCTATGCCTAACGCCGCCCCTTCCACGTTCAAAACCGGAAGCGTTTCTCCTATGCTTGGAAGCCGGCCCTGAGGTTCCACATCGCCGCTTGTAATCCGCGATACGATGGCTTGTGCCCCCTGTTTGATACGATTTACGTTATCACCGCAACCCGGCGTTTCTTGCAGTATACGCGCCTGCGCCTCGTTACTACGGGCGCAGTTGGCAACACGTTCACGTACAACATCAAATTCCAAAAGTTTAATTGTTTTTTCGTCCGTTTTTTCGTTCATAGTTGATATTTTGCGCAAAGTTATATAACTTAGCAAGCATTATGAGTATTTCCCAAAAATCCCTTGTATCCGGCGAAAAAATCACCTTGTCCACGCTTTCCGAGGAAGGTATCTCCCTAACGCTTTCACCTTTGGGGGCTTCTGTGGTATCGCTCGTTATCCCGTCACCTAAAAAGGGGGCTTGCGACATCTGCCTCGGTTATTCCACGCCCGAAGCGTACACCCAGGATACTACTTTTCAGGGTGCGACTATAGGCCGTTTTGCCAACCGTATCAGCGGTTGCGCCTTTACGCTCAACGGCAAAACTTACCGGCTCTACGACAACGACGGCGGTAATTCCCTGCACGGCGGCAGGCGTAATTTTTCTAGGCGCGTCTGGGAATCCTATCTCCTCTCAGCGGACAACGGTTCATTCGTAACGTATAAACTTGACAGCATCGAGGGCGACGAAGGCTATCCCGGAAGACTCAAGGCTTCCGTAACGTACGGACTCACTAAATCCCATGAGTTTATCGCTGAATACAATGCCGAACTTGACGCGCCAAGCCCTGTGAACCTTACAAACCACACCTACTTTAACCTTGCCGGAGAAGGTTCTGGCGACATACTTTCCCACAGGATGCGTATCTATGCTTCGTCGTATGTTGAGGTTGATGCCCGACTCATACCCACAGGACGCTTACTGCCTGTCGCCGACGGCCCTTTCGACTTCCGTGAACAAAAAACTATAGGCCGAGACATTGCCGCCACGGAAAACGGCTATGATCACTGCTTTATAATAGACGGCAAACCGGGGACGCTACGCCCCTGCGCCGAAGTATACGAAGAAAGCTCCGGTATAATGGTGGAAGTTTCTACAACGCATCCCGGCTGCCAACTGTACACAGGCAACTTCCTTAACGGTCTGACCGGTAAACATGGCTCAGTCTACAACAAATACGCCGGATTCTGCCTCGAAACCCAGCATCTGCCGGACTCGCCCAACCGCCCCGAATTTCCTTCAGCAATATTTGGCCACGACCGCCCTTACCACGAAAAGACAGTATTCAAGTTTTCGTGGTAAGCGCCGCCGTAATACGCCTGTCCCGTTTACAGTATTAGGTTATTATGCGCCATCTTGTTTTTTATCTGCGCCCACCTGGAATCTATCGTCCCTTTGGGGATTCCCAGCACCCTCGCCAAGTTGTTGTTTGTCGCTTCTATATGCGTGAATTTAAGCTGTTCACGCAGGTTAATCAAACGCCGCCTGCCCTGTTCCAACCGCCGGGAAACCTGCCCATATAGCGGCCAGCTTTCTTTTTTCTCGGCAAGCTGTCTTTCATAGTTAATACATCGGTAATGTAAACTATGACTGTACCGTATGAGCCGCCGCAGCTTTTCAATTTTTTTAAACTGTAAACAGTGCAGTGTATCCACCATATTACACAGAATCTCATACCCTATGCCGACTGCGGGCGCGGCCTTATACAACAATTCCTCAGACACATAGTAATACGATTTTAGCAGCACAAGCAAAATGTAATTCGGCTCTGTTGCATGATAATTACTAGGCAATTCCACGGTATCTTCGTACGCTGGTCCAGGGTCATAGAGCATCAATTCCCTGTCTAGCGTCTCACGGTAGCTATTTTCGGCATCGGCGTGATTCTTTTTCTTCTGCCGGTAAGACTTGTACGCAAAACGGAGCGTCGTAGCCACATAAGCGTCAAACGAGGACACCCCCTCATCATAACGGTCTATAGCCCGCCGCATAACCGGATAAAACCAGCACAAAAAGTCGGTCCGGTCGTCTTTTGAAGCAAAATACAACCCATATTTACAGTCAAAGCTGTCCAAAAAATGTTTAAACATATACGCCTCAAGTTCGCGCGCACCTATCTCCTTAGCCTTATAGCGCCGGTAAAAGGCCGTCAACGGATAATCATCACTCATATTTTCCTCCTAGAATGTGATTACCCATTCTGTCATTCTTTTATCCAAACCGCTAATTTTTCTTTACTTTTCCGCCGTTTTTTCAAACATTTGTCATATCTTGCTCCAGCGAATTCGTATTTCTCCCACCCCATTGACAATCTTTCACAAAAATGGCAAAGTTAAGCG
>JAIRMY010000231.1 GCA_031258335.1 Spirochaetaceae bacterium
TGTACGGGTTGAGGAAGGCGCGGGCGGCGGCGGCGTACATGGCGCGGAACGGTATATAGCCTCCCGTCCTGTACCGTTCACCACTCCCGGTGATGTCGGCTATGGTAAAATCGTAAGTTTGGCCCGCCGTCGTTATCCCCTTGTCCAGAGGCTCTAGGTCGTACATGGACGCGGACAGGGCGCCAAAGTTAAGAACGGCGCAGAGGCGGCGTCCCTCCTTACGCGGGGCGGCCTGCCCCCCAAAGGCGGTATGCCCCGCGCCTTCTACCGGCGAGATAAGTTTTTCCCGTATCTCTATGATCTCCCCGTAAAACGTAAAGGCGTCGTTGTCAAAGCCTTTGAGCGCCGCGCCGGACGAGGAGTCCCAGCCAAAGAAAATTCCCTCGCCCATGCGGAGTTCAGTAGCCATCTTGTCCAGAGCCCCGGATTCGAGCAGTGTGTAAACCACGGTGCCGCCTATAGACACGACAGGCAGGGAGCATCCGGGCATAGCGCGGGCGCAGTCAGAAAGTTTAACTATGCAGGCGGCGTTTGGCATCTTACCGGAAAGGCAGCCAAAGTTCGCCGCGATGCCCACGATCCGCGCATTCCGGTAACGCGCCGCTATCTCCGGTATGTCCTCCATGTAAAAGCCGTCCCGCAGATCCCCGGCTTCGGCAATCAGCACCGTTTCCGGGCGCTGATTTTCCGGCAGCGCTTCTACGGCGGCAAGCATAGCCTCGTCGGAAACAAAGAGCCTCTCGGCGCGGGCAAAAGGCGGAAGGGCGGGGATGCCCTGTATATCGCGTAGTCCGGTTTTTATCAAAGATTTTTTACAGCCGGTAAGTTTTTCAAAGCCGCTCTGCCCGAAATTCGTTATATTTGTGTCGGCTATGGAATCAACGCCGTTTTCGTGGAGAAGGCTTACGAGACCCGGGTCGCTTGTAAAAAATTTAGTAACAACGGTCAGAGAAATATCGCGTTTCTTGCAGGTATCAAAGACACGGTGAAGGTTTTGCGTTATTATGTTGCCATTTACTTCGATATATGACATTTTTAGAGTATAGTAGTATGAATACTTTTTGTCGAGGCGACTCGGGCGCCGGCAATTTTTAGCTTTATTTGCTTTATTTAATTTAGGAAGGATATTATGTTTAATAAAAAACGCTGGGGCTTAAAATTAACTTTGCTTTTAACTATTGCCGCGATACCTTTTTTTTGCATGACCTGCGCTACGGGAAGCGCGGTTTACGGCGGATTGGATCCGAAAGAACCCGTGCCCGTGATGCGAAATCTGCGTCAGGGGACGCTTGAAAACGGACTGCGCTACTACATCTATGAAAACCGTAAACCTGAAAACCGCGCCTCGCTCTCTCTTGCGGTCAACGCCGGCGCCGTCTTGGAAGAAGACGATGAAAACGGACTTGCCCATTTTGTAGAACACATGGCTTTTAACGGCACAAAACGTTTTTCGGAATCCGAAGTAATAGATTACCTCCGCTCGCTTGGAATGAGGTTTGGGGCGGATGCCAACGCCTACACCAGCGCCGACACCACTGTTTACGGAATAGATGTCCCTATAGAAACTGACGAAGATGGAGTAAAGCGCATCCCCGGCAAGGCGCTCGATATACTCGATGATTGGACTTGCGCGATAAGTTTTGAGCCGGAGTCAGTCGAAGATGAACGCAAGGTGATAATGGAGGAATACCGCCTGCGGCGTTTCGGTCCCATGGGCCGCCGGCAAAAGGTTCTCTTGGAGGGGCTTTTGGCAGGCTCGCGGTACGCGGAACGCGACGTGATAGGTTTGCCCGAAATAATAGAAAACGCCCCGGTGGAAAAGATCAAAGGGTTTTACAAAAAATGGTACAACCCTGAAAACATGGCGCTGATATTTGTAGGAGATTTTGACGGCGGGGCTCTTGAAAAAAGCCTGTCATCGTATTTTAACGCCCCCGCCGGAGATGGAAACTTTGAACGCCCGTCGTATTTCCTGCCTCCGCCTGAAAAAAATAATATCAAAATAGAAATATCCGCCGACCCTGAGATTTCGTATACGCAGATAGCGCTTTTTTATAAACAGAAATACACGGAAAATAAAAATACGATTTCCGAATACAGGAAAACGCTCATTGATGATTTAATAAACAGAATGTTATCTGAGCGTTTTAACGACGCGGCGCTCGATCCGCTTTCTCCGTTTAACTACGCGGGCGCCGGTATGTTCAGGATAGTCCGTCCCTCGCTTTTTTACACTTTTAACGTCGTGGTCAAGCCGGGCAAGACCGAAGAGTCCCTCTCTGAAATACTTGCGGTAAAAGAATCTTTACGGCGTTACGGTTTTTCAAATTCTGAAATTGAAAGGGCAAAACGCGCATTGCTGTCCGATACGGCAAACCTTGCCGCCGAAAAAGAAAAAAATGAATCTTTTTTTATTGTACACGAATTAACGTCGCGCTATTTTGAAAATAGTTTTATACCCGATGCCGACTGGAAACTTGAGGCGGCGGAAAAATTATTGCCGGCTATAACGCAAAAGGAAATTCACAAAACGGTAAAAGATTATTTTTTGTACGACGATATTTTTGTTTTTATTTCGGCGCCGGAAGCGGAAATGGAATCCATCCCGTCCGCGGATGCCATAACGCAAAGAATGAAATCAGCGGGCGGCATCCAAATACAAAGACCGGATGAGAGGACATTCGATTCGGCGCTGCTTGACGCGCCCCCGGAACGCGGCGGGATTGACGAAGAAATTATCCATGAGGATACGGGCATCGTGGAATGGCGGCTGGAAAACGGGGCGCGGGTGCTGCTGAAAAACACGGAGAATAAAAATGACGAGATAACGCTCTACGCCGCCGCACGCGGCGGCGTAGCGGCTTCTCCGCTGGAAGACGCTATATCGGCGGGCGCCGCGTCCGAGCTTGTGAGCGCCGGAGGCGCGGGTCCCTGGACGAGGCGGGAACTCGTAAAAAAACTTTCGGGAAAACAGGTTTCATTTTCGTTCAACGCATACGATTTTACGCGCAGCATACAGGGATACTCCAATACCGCCGATGTTAAAACCCTGTTTGAACTTTTGTACATGGCATTTACTTCTCCGCGAATCGACGCGGAAGCCCTGTCTGTCGTAACCGATGAGTACAGGACGCTGCTTGCCCGGCGTCAGGAGAATCCCGAAGAAGTGTTTTTTGACGAGGTAAAAAGAGTCACTTACGGCGGTAATCCGCGTTATTTGCCGCTTACCGTTGATGATATTTCCAAAATTGATGCCGGCAAGGCTCTTTACTTTATTAAAAAATGCCTTAACCCCGCGGATTATACCTTTGTAATTACAGGCAACATCAACCTTGAAGCCGCCTCCTATCTTGTACAGACCTACCTAGCGTCTATTCCGCGAAAAGCGGCGTTTAACCAGTGGGCGCAGCCTCTCCCCGCTATTAAACGTCCGGGAAAAACCGAGTCCGTTGTGCGTAAAGGAAAAGAGGATAAAGGTTATGTTTACTCCGGCAGATTCATAGCGAAAAAATTTGATGAAAATACGGCTATGGTAGGCAATGTACTCTCTGAATACCTCGATATAGTCCTTGTAAGATCCATAAGGGAGGCGCTGGGCGGCGCTTACTCGATAAACGCCGGAGTTTCGCTTTCACCAGTCCCGCCGGACGGGGAGTTGAGCCTTGAGATAACTTTTGCCTGCGACCCGAAACGCGCCGTAGAGTTAAACACGGCGGTAGAGGCGGAACTGGCGAAAATCGCGTCGGGAGACATAGACGCGGAGACTTTTGACAACGCGAAAAAAGCCCTGATAAAAACTTGGGAACAGAACATGCAGAGCAACTGGTTTTTGAGCCGGACATTTGCCAATTACGATGTAATTTTCGACATCCCCGCATCGCATCTGTACGACAGGGAAAATACTTTTTTAGCCCTGCGTTCCACGGATATGCAAGCCCTAATGAAACAGGTACTGGAAACAGGACCCGCGACGGTGATGCTGTACCCCGCCGGCGAATGAACGACAGTGGGAACGGGTTCATGGAAACTGAATTACGCCGCCGTGCTTGCGGCGGAGACTCTGGCTATACTGGGTTTTGCGCTGTCCATGCCCGTTATCCCGCTTTTCCTTGCGGATGACATAGGTATAAGCGAGCCCGGACCGCTCAAGATGTGGACAGGATTGATACAATCCTCCACCTCTATAGCGCTGGCTGTGTTTGCTCCGATTTGGGGGCGGCTTGCCGACATTTACAGCCGCCGCGCCATGCTGATGCGGGCCATGTTCGGAGGGGCGGCCGTAGTTTCGGCGATGGCGTTTGTCAACTCACCGTGGCAGTTGTTGGCGCTCCGCGTTATGCAGGGCTGTCTTACAGGGACTATAGCGGCGGCAAGCGTACTCACCGTAAGCATAACGCCGCAGTCCAGCGTTACGATGGCTCTGGGCCTCCTGCAAACCGGCATCTACGTGGGAAATTCGCTTGGACCGCTTGCCGGCGGCCTCATTACAGACTTCTGGGGACATCGCGCCGCCTTCATAGGGACAGGCGGCATCCTGTTACTCGCCGCGTTGATAGTCTTTAAGTGGGTAAGCGAGGCGACGCATACGACACACGGCGCCGCGTCCGTTACCAGGGGCAAAGGAAAAAAACACAGGTGGTTTTCCGGTTTTAAAACGATTCTGTCGAATTCCCAGGTGCTGTTGCTGCTGTCCGTTTCATTCCTGTTTCAGATGGCAAACACGACGGCGAACCCTATACTGCCGCTTTTTCTACGGGAAATTTCCGCGGATTCCCGCTACATAGG
>JAIRMY010000153.1 GCA_031258335.1 Spirochaetaceae bacterium
GGGTAGCGAATAATACGGAGGGCTTTATGCTGACAAACTTAACTTGGGAGACACCACTGTAAGTAATTGTCCTGTCGGTGCCGAGGAAAAGAAAGGGGGCAATGGGCGATACAAGAATCGAACTTGTGGCCTCCAGCGTGTCATACTGGCGCTCTAACCAACTGAGCTAACCGCCCGTGCCGTAGCCAAACGGATGACGCCGCCCTCAGGCAGACATCAAGCGTTTCCACGGCGATGAGTCATAATCTTTCGCGGATTACGACGTTTACCTCGATTTTACCCATAGCTCCAAGTTCCATGGGGACTATCAGAGCTTCAACATTGAGGGTATTTGAAATTTCCATATTTTCGCCTGAGAATAACGCGGGCGGCGTAAGGTCAAATTTGAAACCCAAGTCGTGGAGCTTGGTAACGGCCTGAGCGGCTATCATATTGGCAAGCTCGGTGATAGTAGCCTTTGCCATATCGTCAAGAGTGGTAAACGTTTCGCCGCCATTCATGGCGCCCGCTACGTTAAGCGCTGTCTCCTTCGTCATATCAAACAGAACGCGGCCTTCGACATCACCGGCAAGACCGACGAGGGCGGCAACGCCCATTATACGCATTGACGATTCTTTTAGGTAAAGCTCGCCGCGTTTTACCTCAGTGTTAAGCACTTCTTTTAATATGTTAAATGTCGCTTCCACAAACGGATTAATATATTCAACCCTCATATTTACTCCTTAGCTTTGATTTTCTATTTTTTTTCTGTACGGATGAATGCCGGAACAGGCTCTTTTCCAACGGGACGCCAATCGCCGCCCGGCATAACTTCATTCTCGCCTAAAATAACAATGCCTCCTGTTTTCAGCTTTCCCGATATATCCTCTAATACCTTTGCCTGCCCGTCAGGTGATAGGAAAGACAGTGTATCGCGGCACAGGACTATATCAATATCAGGTAGCGTATTCACGTTTGTTATATCATGGTATTCAAACACTATGCTGTCTTTTATTGACTGATTAAAACTGTACCCGGCGCGACCTCTGGTTAGGAAAGTCTGGCAATAGTCCGGCACGTCATTCATTTCAAATACCAGATTCGGCGCGTTTGCGATAGCCATTATATCGTTGTCGTTGGCCCAAATCTTTATATGACCATCATGGTAACGCGATTTTAGTATACATACAAGAGAAAAAGTTTCATAGCCGCTGCCACAGCCGGCGTTCCAAACCTGAATGTTGTTTGAAAGAAGATCCGGAAGCACCGCCTTGACCGCATAGGCATAGTCGGAAGTCCAGAATTTACCGGCGCACGGCGAATAAAAGGTTTCGAGGAAGGCATCCGCGTCCGAGGGCGAGGTGAGTTGAATGTTTTCTTCCGTATGCGTGGAATTCCATTCGCCAAAGCGTCTAACAAGCCAGTCTTCGTTTACCGGGCCGGGGTAAAATTTTTTGAGCGCGGAAAGCCCTTCTTTTATAAACTTGAGATTTTCAGCCGCTGCTTCAGCATCACCTCTGAAATCAGCGGCGCCGCGCGCTTCGTAGTAGGCATCCGGAGATACTTCTACAGCCTGACCGCGGGGCTTCTGTTTTTCTTCCTGATTCTGTGAAAAAATATGCACGACATCGAGAATAATGTAGAGCGTCCCTTTGTTTTCGACAACGCCGCCTATGTATTTAACGTTTATATCGCCAAAAATCGGATGCGAAGGCTGTATCATGCTTGAATTTATGCTCACTACCTTGTCGATTTTGTCTACGATGGTACCGTAAACGCGATCGGCAATACGGAGAATCAGCATATTTTCCTGACCGTCCGTCTTTTTTTCTATGGGAAGATGAAAGAAGGCGCGTAAATCTATGATAGGGATTATTTCGCCGCGCAGGTTATACACGCCGCGCACAAAAGAGGCGGAGTTTGGGACATAGGTGAATTTATCGGCTTTCGCTATTTCCTTAACGCTCATAATATCCACGCCGTAATCCTTTCCCGCAAGCGAAAAAGTTATCATCTTGTAATCCGTACTGTCAACGAGTCCCTTTTTCTCCTGCAATTCCGCGTTTACCGCCGCTAAATTTTTTATTTCCATAAGATATTCCTTCAACTGGTCGACAGTTCGCGGAGGCGGCGGTGTTCTTTTTCCTTGCTGAGGCCGAGCTCTAGCAACTGGCCTACGTCTATTATCAGTGAGACGGAGCCGTCTCCCAAGATAGAAGCCCCTGCTATGCCCGGCGAGTTGGTGTACTGGTCGCGTAGCGGTTTGATAACCACGTCTTCCTCACCTATGAGGCTGTCCACCATGAAGCCCATCTTTTTCTCCGCCGTACCGACTATGACGATGAAGTTGTAATCGTCGCTCTGTTCCGTCTTGATGCCGAAGAGCTGATTCAGCCGCAACAGTGAAATTACATCGTTTCTGATGTTAAAAACCTCGTTACTGTCTATCTTTTTGATGTCACATGGTTTTATGCGGAGACTTTCTATTACGCTGGTTATAGGTATAGAATAGGTTTCCTGTCCGACACGGACCAGAAGCCCTTGTATGATAGCCAGCGTGAGGGGCAGTTTGATGATAAATTTGGTGCCTTTGCCTTTTTCTGAATTTATTGTTACCGTACCGTTTAGTTTTTCTATCTGGCGGCGTACAACGTCGAGTCCGACCCCTCGTCCCGATATGGAGGTTATAGTCTTTGCCGTAGAAAAACCCGGTTCAAAGATGAGGTTAAACGCTTCGACATCGGTTAAAACCTTGTTTGGATGTATGACGCCGCGTTCTTTGGCCTTGGCTTTTACCGCCTCTACGTCTATGCCTTTGCCGTCATCCCCGATTTCTATTACTATCATGTTGCCTTCGTTGGCGGCTTTGAGCAAAACCATGCCTTCTTCCGGTTTGCCTGCGGCCTTACGCTCGGCGGGGGATTCTACTCCGTGGTCTATGGAGTTGCGGACGGAGTGCATTATGGGGTCGAGGAGATCCTCTATAACGGACTTGTCGAGTTCCGTTTCTTCGCCTTCGATGACCAGATTGATTTTTTTACCCAGGGTTTTGGAGAGGTCGCGGACAAGGCGCGGGAAGCGGCTGAATATCTGGCTTATAGGCACCATGCGTATACGCATCACTCCTTCCTGCAACTCGCTTGTTATACGTCCAAGATTCTGGGAAGTGGAGCGGAATTTTACCACGTTATTCTTGAGGGAAGTTTCATAGCCGTCAAACAGCGTAAAAATATCGCCGTACCCTTCGCTGATGGTCTTGCGTATATCTTTGATTGATTTACCGTTGTGTATGTCCGCGAGAAAGTCCGGCAGCGAGTCAAACAGGCTCTTCACGCGCTCGCGGTACGTGCTTTCCAAACTGTGAAGTTCGTTGGCAAGTTCGTTGAACTGATTGCTTATCTGGTTAAAAGTAGCCTTGGTTATTACCGTCTCGGACACAAGGTTAAGGAGGTCGTCTATGCGCTTGGAATCGACACGGAGTATGGAACCGGCTTCTTTGCCCGCCTTCTTTGCGTCAGCCGCGCCGTCTGAATCTTTGCCTGTGGCGGGTTTAACCGCCGGTTTTTGCGCCGCAGGCGCTTCTGGAACCGGGTCGGCGGGGGGCGGCGCCTCGGCGTTCTCGTTTGAACCCGCGCCGAGCAGGGTCTTTATATCGACAACCGCCGCGTCAAGCGAAACGTCAGGCAGAATGACGTATTCCCGCAAGGCGTCGGCGCTTTCGCTGGAGGCGAGGTAGTAATCCACGACAGGGAAGAAGTTATCGCCGTAAAGAGCGTCAAAGTCAGGCGAGGTTTTGAGTATAGTGCCTTTGCTCTTTATCGCGGCGTAAACCTGAATGCCGCCTACAGTATTCATCTGGCTTGCCTCGTCAAATTTCACCGACAACCTGTATACAGGCTGCGCTCCGTCAACGGCATTGATTAACTCGTGTATCTCTTCATCGTTCAATGCTTCGACCGGGGGTACCGTAGCGGAGGCAACGGCGGCTGGAGGCGGGGAAGCGGGTTTAGACCCGTGAGCGTCTTTCTTGCCGGAAGCGCCGTCAGGCAGCAGAGCCGAGAGCCGCCCCGCTATAGCCGATGTGTCATCGGCATATACATCGCCGTTCATACGTTT